>JAGWQR010000090.1 GCA_028869975.1 Alphaproteobacteria bacterium
CGCGATCGCCACCCCCAGCGCGGTGGCGAGCCGGGCGCGGGTGCCCTCCTTGTCGATGGTTTTGCGTCCGGTCGAGAGCCGCCATTCCGCGAGGCCGGCCCCCAGAATTTTGGACATTGGGAAGCTGCTGTCACGCTCGGCACGGGCGAAATCGTCGATATCATCCGCTTTCCAGAAGGCGCGCTCGAAGCGGGTGCTGTCGCGGCGGATGCGCGCCTGCGCGATGCTTTGCGCAATGATGATGCTCCACGTCCAGATGCTCGCCAGCAGCAGGCCGATAATCACTATCTTGACGACAATATCGGCATTCAGGAACAGCGCTAAAGGCGACAATGTGCCTGGATCGGATTGGGTGAGTTGCGGGATAATGTTATTCATGGAGCCTCTTTCAGGATGGTTTTATAGCTTTCGGTCCAGCCTGCGGGCTGGCGAGTCGGGCGTCCATGCATGTCGAGAAAGGCAGCAAGAATATCGACATAGGCAAGCTCTTGGCCATCACACATGACTCGTTGATGAACGCACCATGAAACGGTGCGCAATTCGGTAAACTGGCTGATGATGACGAGCGCATCATCGAGTTTGGCGGGTCGCAGATATTTGATGCTCGCCTCCGCCACAGCGAAATAACCCTGCCCCGCTTCAAACGCCGCACGGTGATCCAGCCCGAGCAGCAGCATGAAATCGCTGCGCGCCCGCTCGCAATAGCGCAGATAATTGGCATGATAAACCACGCCCGAAAGATCGGTATCTTCATAATAGACGCGCAGCGGGAAATGATGTGCGCGATCGCGGATGACACCGGTGGCAGGGAGCAGCGTACTCATCCGCGCTTGACTTCAGTGAGCGGCATGGCCGTGAACGGATAGCCAATCCCGCCATCGATCACGAGATGGTCCACACCGTCACGGGTTTCCTTGCGCGGCATGACCAGCCGCACAGGATGCTCCACCAGATGCGCGCAGGCGGCGGCGAAGCTCGGAATGGTCGCCAGCCGTTCAAGATTGCGCTGTGTCGGGTGGATGATATGTGCCTCGCCTTTTGCCGCGCGCGCCAGCAGGCCGGCAGCGCTCGCCCACATCAGGCGGGTGTTCTCGGTGGCATCGACACTGGCGCTTTGCGCATCCGCAGGCGCGCAGGCTATGAAAAAGCGCGTGTCGAAGATGCGCGGACGCTCGCCAATCTGCGGGGGTCGCCAGTGCGCAAAGGGGATGATCGCGTCCAGATCAAGCGCCAGGGCATGGCGTTCGATCAGGCCCGAGAATGCCTCTCCCTGATGCAGCGCAGTACGCATCATGGCGGCAGTATCCGCATCCGGCGCCACAGCAAATCCTGCCGCCACCCCGGTTTCTTCCAGCGTTTCGCGGATTGCGGCGATGCGCGCGGCGGCATCCACTGGGTCGAGCGCCGGATAATGCGCCGCCTGCGCCCGGTCGTCATCATCAACCCGCCCGCCGGGGAACACCAGTGCGCCGGCCGCAAACGCCATGCTCGCCGCACGCTCGACCATCAGGTGGAGCGCATCCGCGTCTTCACGGTCATCGAAAAGGATCAGGGTGGCGGCAGGAATGATGGCAGGCAGCGTCATGACATCGCGCTTAGACCATTCCCCGGCGAGATTGAATCACAAAGTGATGCAATCTCATGCAGGGGACGGTGCCGCTGCACATAGTGTAGAGGCGAAAGGGCGCTGGCCTGCAACCCTTCTGACCCGTAGACTATGAACTGACGTAGAGCGACCAGAATTTGGCGATGTCGGCTTCCTCACCGCCCACGCTGGCAAAGCTCGCCTTGGCGTTGGCCTTGTCACCGGAAAGCGCCTGCGCCATGCCGATGCGCATGTTGATCCCGTCCGGCTCGATGCCGGGCTTGCCTTTGGCCTGGTTATAGAGCGTCAGCGCCTTGGCGTAATCGCCATAGGAAAACCAGCCATCGCCATTGCCCCGCGCCGCGCGCGGTGTTGCAGCGGTGGCGCGCAACGATGCTTTATCTCCCGGAATCTTGGCGGATGCCGTGTTGTAGAGCGAACTCATGTCGGCAGACATGGTGGTGATGACACCATCTGTCCGGGCCTGATCTATCGCGGCTTTCGCTTCGCCGGGCAGGCCGAGTTTGTCAACCAGATCGCCCGCATATTCCGACAGCGTTGGATTTTCCTTGAAGCTGTGCGTGGCGCGCATCAACCGGTAGAGATCCACCGTCGCCTGAAAAGACAATTTGGGGTGCGACTGGATATAGAGGATGATAAGGTCATGCCACATGGTTGGCGAAGGATAAGACTGCACCAGTCGGATTGACCATTTCTGGACATCCGAATCAAGTCTGGCATCATTCGCCGTTGTGCGGGCGCGCACCATCATGTCCTGGGGCATCGGCTTGCCTGCCGCAGCGCTGTCGGTGTACATCTTCTCGTAGACGGCCATGCCCTGTGCCGTCCGGTTGGATGCAATATAGGACTCGGCAATCAGCGGCACCAGATTGGGTTCGGTGCTGCCCAGTTGCTGTGCGAGCTGGAGCCGCTGGATCGCCTTGTCGTAATTCTTGGCATTATAGGCGTTCTGACCCGAAATAAGTGCAAACTGCGCGGTCACATCCGGCTTTTTAGCGTAGCCGCTGGTGACCACCTCATCGAGGCCGGCGTTGAACGTCGCGTCATTTTTGAGCGACTGCCCTGAAATCGCGCGCCACATGCCGATGAGGAAATGCTCATAGGGGGTTTTGGCGATCGGTTCCGCCTTGTCGAGATTGGTCAGCGCGGTGGGATAATCCTTTTTGGTCATCGCCGTCTGCGCCGCAGAAAGCGACGGGCCGATGGCCTCGCTGATCTTGTCGCTATCATCCGCCTTGTCTTTGGCGAAGGCGGGCGCACCTGCTGTTGCGAGCAGCGCCACGGCCAGAGCCATTCCCAATTTCCCCGAAATCCGCATAACACTCTCCATAAAGTTGTCACTGCCGCTTCCGCTAGCGTGCTGAAGGACGCGACGCAAGCGATCCGTGCCTGATTACGCCTGAACCAGCGGTGAAGGCTGGTTTAGGCTGGCGTTCAGCCACAGAAGCCGCTAGACACAATTCCGTAACACTCCAGCAGGAATTTGAGCCTTCATGACCGACGAGCAAACCCTCGCCGCCCCTTCGGGTATTAGCCCGATCTCGATCGTCGAGGAGATGAAGACCTCGTATCTCGATTATGCGATGTCGGTGATCGTGTCGCGCGCGCTGCCCGATGTGCGCGACGGGCTGAAGCCCGTCCACCGTCGCATCCTCTATGCCTGCCATGAAGCGGGCTATGTGGCGGGCAAGCCCTATCGCAAATCGTCGCGCATCGTTGGCGATGTCATGGGTAAATATCATCCGCACGGCGATTCGGCGATTTACATGTCCCTGGTGCGCATGGCGCAGGACTGGGCCATGCGCGTGCCACTGGTTGACGGCCAGGGCAATTTTGGCTCGATGGACCCGGATGAACCCGCCGCCATGCGCTACACCGAGGCGCGGCTTACCAGGGTTGCCAACAGCCTGCTCGATGATCTCGACAAGGATACCGTCGATTTCACCCCCAATTATGACGCGAGCGAGACCGAACCGCAGGTGCTGCCGGCCCGCTTCCCCAATCTGCTCGTCAACGGCGCGGGCGGGATTGCGGTCGGCATGGCCACCAACATCCCGCCGCATAATCTGGGCGAGGTGCTCAACGCCTGCCTGGCTTATATCGACAACTCGGGAATCACGATTGAAGAGCTCATCCATCACATCCCCGCGCCCGATTTCCCGACCGGTGCACTGATCCTGGGCCTGGGTGGCGCACGACAAGCCTATCACACCGGGCGCGGCGCGATTATGATGCGCTGCAAGCATGATATTGAGGACGGGCGCGGCGACCGGCGCTCGATCGTGCTCACCGAAATTCCCTATCAGCAGGGCAAGAATGCGCTCGTCGAGAAGATCGCCGAGGCGGTGAAAGACAAGCGGATTGAAGGCATTTCCGATATCCGCGACGAGAGCAACCGGCTGGGCGTGCGCATCGTCATGGATTTGAAGCGCGACGCGACGCCCGATGTCGTGCTCAACCAGCTCTGGCGACACACGCCAGCACAACAGAGCTTCTCGGCCAATATGCTCGCCATTCGCGGCGGACGGCCTGAAATCCTAACCCTGCGGGACTTTATCAGCGCGTTCATTGCCTTCCGTGAGGAGGTCATCACAAGGCGCTGCAAGTTTGAACTGAACAAGGCGCGCGAGCGGGCGCATATCTTGCTCGGGCTGGTCATCGCCGTCACCAATCTCGATGAAGTGGTGCGGATGATCCGGGGCAGCACATCGCCGGCCGATGCGCGCGACAAGCTCATGGCGCGGGACTGGCCCGCTGCCGAGATTGCGCCCTATGTCGCGCTGGTCGAGGCGAGCGAGGGCGCGGTCGGCGACACGATCCGCCTGACCGAAATTCAGGCGCGCGCGATTCTGGAGTTGCGGCTCAACCGACTGACCGCGCTCGGCCGCGACGAAATTGGCGATGAACTCAAAGGCCTTGCCGTCCAGATTGCCGAACTGCTCGCCATCCTGGGTGACCGCGCCAGGCTTTATGGTGTAATGCGCGACGAGCTTGAGGCGATCCGCCAGTTTGCCAGCCCGCGCAAATCGCTCATCACCGCCGCCGCCGACGGGATCGAGGATGAGGATCTGATGGAGCGCGCCGAAATGGTCGTCACCGTCACCATGGGCGGCTATATCAAGCGCACCCCGCTCGATACCTTCCGCGCCCAGAAACGCGGCGGCAAGGGGCGCTCGGGCATGGCGACCAAGGATGAGGATGCGGTCTCGGAGATGTTCGTGACCAGCACCCACACGCCGGTCTTGTTCTTCTCCACCCATGGCAAGGTCTATCGGCTCAAGGTCTGGCGCCTGCCCGAGGGCGGACCGAACACCAGGGGTCGCCCGATGGTCAACCTGCTGCCGCTGGCCGAGGGCGAAACCATCTCGACGGTGCTGCCGCTGCCCGAGGATGAGGCCGAATGGGCGAGGCTCCATGTCATGTTCGCCACCGCCAAGGGCAATGTGCGCCGCAACAGCATGGATGCCTTCGCCAATATCCCGACGGCGGGCAAAATCGCGATGAAATTCGAGGGCGAGGATGCCGATGACCGGCTCATCGGGGTTGCGCTGCTCACCGAGGCCGATGATGTGCTGCTTGCGAGCGCACAGGGCAAGGCGATCCGCTTCATGGGTTCAGACATTCGCGCGTTCCAGTCGCGCAACTCGACCGGGGTGCGCGGGATGACGCTGCGCGATGATGACGCGGTGATCTCGCTCACCATCCTCACCCGCTCAGGGGCCACGGCAGACGAGCGCGAGGCTTATCTGCGCGCTGCCCCCTGGAAGGAGAATGAGAATATCCCCACGCTCTCGCCCGAGCGCATGGCCGAAATGGCGGCAAAGGAGCAGTTCATCCTCACTGTCACCGCCAATGGCTATGGCAAGAAATCATCCTCTTATGAATATCGCCGCACCAATCGCGGCGGGCAGGGCATCACCAATATCGATAATCTTGAACGCAACGGGCCGGTGGTCGCCAGCTTCCCGGTGACGGACAAGCAGCAGCTCCTGCTCGTGACTGATCAGGCCAAGCTGATCCGCGCCGACATCTCGCAACTACGGGTCATCGGTCGCAACTCTGCCGGGGTGCGCCTGTTCAATGTGGACGAGAATGAGCATGTTGTCTCGGCCGCGCATATCGAAGTGGAGGAAGACAATAACGATGACGACTAGGCCATGTTGACATAAGATTTCAACCATAGTCTTGCGGCGGCGAGGTTGAGGAAGCTCTCGAAGGAGAGGATTGTTTTGTCGTAGCGGGTTGCAATGCGTCTTTGGTTCTTGAGATGGGCGAACATGCGCTCGATGC
>JAGWQR010000091.1 GCA_028869975.1 Alphaproteobacteria bacterium
CGAGCTAGAAGCAAATTTGCATGAGCACAACACCAATGTTAATATTTCAGGGGCCTATATTGATGCGAAGTTCATCAACTTCACGGGCGCACCCTGCTATCCGACCCAGTCTGTTGCCCAAGGGTGTGTGGCTGACGCGACGGGCAATTTTTCACAAAACCTCTCGGGTGCTTCCCTGCCCGACAGTCCCAAGCTCAAGCTGAATGCAAGCATAGAACAGACTGTACCGCTCAACAGTTTCAACCTGCTTTTGAACGGCAATCTGGCCTATCGTACCGATACCTATTTGCAGGCTGACCAGAACCCGCAGACATTTCAACCCGGCTTTGCACTGCTCGATGCCAGCATCGGCTTCCAGTCCAAAAACAAGCGTACAACTCTGACTCTCTTCGTCAACAATATAACCGATCATTTCTATCTGACCGACGCGGAGGACTTCTTCTCGGGCGCATTCGGGGTGGTGAACCCGAACGGTACCTACACCGGCGGGCCAGCCAATGTCGTTGTCGGCCAGCCGGCACGGGATGCGCACCGTTACTTCGGTGCTCGTGTGGAGTTCAAGTTCTGATGGCTGGGATTAAAGCATCCATCCTCGTACTAGTGCTCGCCTTGGGCGCTGGGGCGGTACGCGCGGCGGACGCGCCTGCCGCGCCGGATCACCTCATCGCTGCCGACAAGGGCGTCATCCAGGCCCCGATTTACGGGATGCCTGTGTCGCTTGATGCTGCGCGCAAGATGGCCGAGGCTGCGCGTGCCAAGGCCACAAGTATGGGCGTGCCGGGTTTCTCGATTGCGATTGTCTCGCCCGATGGCAGTCTTGTGCTGTTCGAGCGTTCGGACGCAACCACTTATGTCTCGATCGAGTTTGCAATGTCCAAGGCGCGTACTGCCGCAATCGCGCGCCGCGCCACCGGCCCCGCGCCAGATGGTAGCATGACAACGCCAGCGCCTGATCTCATCGCGCTGCCGGGCGGCTTCCCGATCATTGCGGGCGGGCGCACCATCGGCGGCATTGGTGTTTCGGGAACGGAAGGTGCTGACGTGGCGATTGCAAAGGCGGCACTCGCCGCAGTAAAGTAGGCTATAGAATGCCCGTCATCATTACCGGGGCGGGAGGCTTTGTCGGGCGGCATCTGGTTGCCCGGCTGCTCGACTGCGGTGCGCAAGTGGTGGCGCTCGACAGCCATGTCGCGCACCTGCCCGTCCATACCAATTTGCGCGCGGTTGCGGGTGACATCAGCGACGCCGCAGTGCGCGCGCAAGCCTTTGCTGATGGGTGTAGCGCGCTTGTGCATCTCGCGACTGTCCCGGGCGGTGCGGCGGAGGCCGATCCGGTAGCATCGCGCCGCATCAATATCGATGCGATGTATGATCTGCTTGATGCCGCGAAAGCAGGGGGAAGCAAGTCGCGCGTCGTCTATGCCAGCAGCATCGCCGTATTCGGCGATCCGCTCCCGCCGGGTGGCGTTGATGACAACACGCCGCTCGTGCCCAAGCTGGTCTATGGTGGGCACAAGGCAATGATGGAGCTTGCGGTCAGCATGATGAGCCAGCGTGGCGAGATTGACGGGGTGAGCGTGCGTCTTCCGGGCATTTTGGCGCGACCCAAAGGGCCGTCGGGGATGAAATCGGCCTTCATGAGCGATCTGTTCCATGCCCTGAAGGCGGGCGCGCCATTCACCTGCCCGGTCAGTCACCAAGCAACGATCTGGGCGGAATCGGTGTCGCAATGCGTTGCTAATCTCACCCATGCGCTCACCCTCGACACCGCATTGATGCCCCGTACCCGCGTCGTTACCCTGCCCGCGCTGCGTATCGGTATGGCCGATCTCGCCGCAGAGATTGCGCGCCAGTGCGGCACCTCTGTTGATCTGGTCCGCTACGTGCCCGATGCAGCACTCGAGGCAGCGTTCGGCAACCACCCCCAGCTTGCCACCCCCGCTGCTGAACAAGCGGGCTTTGCGCATGATGGTGATGTCGCTAAACTCGTCGCCAATGCTCTGATAACATTGGAGGGCTGATCCATGCGCTTTCAACGGCTTGATCTGAATTTGCTCGTGGCGCTCGATGCACTGCTGACAGAGAAGAGCGTCTCGCTTGCCGCCGAGCGCATCTGCCTGTCTCAATCGGCTACTTCGAGCGCACTTGGCCGATTGCGTGAGTATTTCGGAGATGAGTTGCTCGTCATCAAGGGGCGACAGATGGTACTTACCGCACGCGCGGAGGAGCTGATCGAGCCAGTGCGCGCGGTGCTTGAGCAAATCCGGACAACAATATCCACCGTGCCTGTGTTCGATCCTGCGACATCGGATCGTACGATAACCATCATGGCATCGGATTATGTTACCGAAGTGCTGCTGGCGGACACGCTCAATGCTATCCGTGCACGAGCGCCGAATATGCGCTTCGAAATCCAGACGATGAGCGATTCGCCGATCGACCGGCTGGAGCGCGGCAGCGTCGATTTTCTGGTTACGGTGGATTATGCGATTTCCGCCGATCACCCTTCGCAAATCCTGTTTGAGGATGGTTATGTCGTGATTGGCTGGGAGGGTAATCCGGCACTTCAGCAACCGATGACGCGCGAACTGTATTTCGAACTGGGCCATGTTACGGCGCGTTTTGGCAAAACACGCGTTCCCGCGTTTGAGGACTGGTTCGTCCGGCGCCAAAAGCAGCAGCGTCGTGTCGAGGTCATAGCACCGTCATTCCTGTCGTTGCCGGGGCTGGTTATCGGGTCGGAGCGGATCGCGACTGTTCACCGCCGTCTGGCTACGCGGATTGCCGAATATCTACCGATCAGGGTTCAGGAAGTGCCGCTCGACATCCCGCCAATTCGTGAAGCAATCCAGTGGCATATATCACGCAACAGCGATCCCGCCATCCGCTGGGTGGTTGAGCAGACGGTGCTGGCCGCAGATAGCGGCAGGTATCAGGACACATCGGCAGGTAATGTTTTGCCAATCAGTCTGGCACGTGAAAAGAGTGCCGCCCCGCGTACGACTCGCGAGGAATTTCATAACCTGCCGCCGGCGCACAAACCATGGTGAGCACGCTGATACCCGACGCAATCCGGCTTGACGACAAGGTCGCGATAGTCACCGGCGGTGCTGGCGGGATCGGCGCGGCGACAGCGCGATTGATGACAGCGCGTGGGGCACGGGTGGTGATTGCGGACATCGCGCTTGAGCGCGCGCAGACACTGGCATCGACACTGCCGGGCGCGCTTGCGGTTCGGCTTGATCTAGAGGATGAAGATTCGATCGGGGCGATGGTGAAGCGCGTGGTCACGCATTATGGCCGGCTCGATATTGTCCACAATAACGCCGCGCTGCTCGGGCCGGACATAGCCGCCATTGATGGCGACATTGAGGATATGCCCACCTCGCTTTGGGATCGCACCTTTGCAGTCAATGTACGCGGCACGATGATCGCCTGCCGCGAGGCGCTACCGCACTTGCGGACCACAAATGGCAATATCGTTAACACGGTCAGCAATCTGTCGCTGCAAGGGCATATCATCCAAGCGGCCTATAGTGCGTCGAAAGCGGCCCTTATCCAGATGACGCGGAGCATCGCCGCGAGCCACGGCCGCCATCATATTCGTTGCAATGCGGTCGCGCCGGGTATGACGATGACGCCCGCACTCCAGGCCGCTTTCCCGGCGCCATTGCGTGCGGTTGTAGAGGGAGAGACCCTGCGGCCACAACTTGGTGATCCGGAAGATATTGCTGAGGCGGTGGCGTTTCTGGCAGCGCCTGCTGCGCGCAACATCACGGGACAGGTGCTGGTATGCGATGGTGGGCTGGCGAGCCATGTGCCCGGCCTTGCCGGCTTCCGGCAGTTTTTTGGAGACGGGAATTGAGCTACGACATTGTTGTCATGGGTGCGGGGCATAACGGCCTGACTGCTGCCGCCTATATGGCCAAAGCGGGCAAGAAGGTGCTCGTACTTGAAGCCAAGCCGCATTATGGTGGCGGCGTTTCAACGCGCGAGTTGATCCAGCCCGGTTACTGGCATGACGAGCACTCGAACGTGCACATCATGATCCAGGGCAATCCGATGCTGCGTGAGGACGAGCTTGGCCTGCTCTCCAAATTTGGCCTCGAATATATCTATCCCGAACTGCCCCATGCGAGCATCTGGGAGGATGGCACTGTCATCCGCTCATACAAGGATCTTGATCGCACCTGCGCTGAACTCGCCGAGAAAACGTCTGAAAAAGATGCCGAAGCCTATCGCAAATTTGCACAGATGAGCATGGCGACGCTGCCGATGTTCATGTCGGGCCTGTATGCGCCGCCATTCCCGATGGGGGCGTTTGTGGCGATGATGGATCAGTCGGACGAGGGCCGCTTCCTGCTCGATGTCATGCAACGCTCGGCACTTGATGTGGTCGAGGGTTATTTCGACAGCGAGTTGCTCAAAATCCATATCGTCAGGATGGTGACCGAGAATCTGCAAATGCCCGATGAGCTCGGTACCGGCATGGGCGCGTTCCTGATGCCGGGGATCATCCACACCTATGGCTGCTCGATGCCCAAGGGCGGCTCGGGCCAGCTTTCGAAAGCGCTGGTGCGCGCCATCGAGCATTGGGGCGGCGAAATACGCTGCGATGCCGAGGTGAAGCGCGTGATCGTCTCCTCCGGCCG
>JAGWQR010000092.1 GCA_028869975.1 Alphaproteobacteria bacterium
ACCGCGAGCTTGCGGGCGATCGCCACCACGGCGCGCTTGTGTCCGCGTTTCGCCGCGATCCGCATGCCCCAGGCTTTGAGCGTGCTGTGTTGCTTCGATCGCGTGAGCATCCCGCTGGCTGCTTCGTAAAGCACGGTCCTGACCTCGCCGTCGCCGCGCCGTGAGATATGGCCCGCGCGATCAACCGACGTGCCGGGCTGTTCGCGCCTTGGCGTCAACCCGAAGTGCGCGCCCAGAGTTTTAGATTTGCCGAAGCGATGCGGGTCATCGACTGCGGCCATGAACGTCATCGCGGTTACCGGCCCGACGCCGGGAATCGCACACCAACGCCTGCACAGCTCCTCCTGGCCGACAAGCTGGACAAGCAGCTTGTGCAGCTTGCGATACTCGTCCCACAGCACCTGCCAGCACGTGATCATGCTCTCGGTCAGCACTTCTCGCAGCGGATCGCCTGCCGCCAGGTTGCGGACGCGGGTGCAAAAGCTGCCCCGCTGGACGCGCGGGCCGACCATCAGGCCGAACATCTTGAGCGACTGGCGAACCTCGTTCTCGATGTCGAGCAGCTTGCGCTTCAGCGTGCGCCGGTGGGCGAGCAGCAGCTTCATCCGGTTGGCAGCGTCGCTCTTGGCATGGACCGGCTTGAACCAGCCCGAGCGCACAAGCTGGGCGAGGCCGCGCGCATCGTTCTTGTCAGTCTTGTTGCGCTGCGCCTCCAGCATCCGTGCGGCGTGGTGGGTCTCCAACAGCACCATCGGGATGCCGCGCCGCTCCAGTTCGCGGTGCAGCCAGGCCGACCAGCTCGTCGCCTCGTGACCGACCAGATGCAGCCGCGCCACATAGGGTTCGAGCACGCGGTAGATCGCGTCGGGATCGGTCGGCACGGTCGTTTCCAGAACGATGGTGCCGTCGCGGCTGTTCACCACGCAGATCGCGGTGGTGGTGGCAGAAGTATCGAGCGCTGCATCCAGTTTCATCGGTGTTCGTCCTCTTCGTCGCAGAGTGGGTATACCATCCTGCGCGATCACCGGCGCCAAAGCGACTGCCTCGGGCGCTGGCCCAATTACGCCGTCACTCTCTATCTCCCATCCCTTTACCCGCCACATTACCCGCAAAAACCTACGCTCAGGCACGCAAACGCGCGCCAGAACACGCCTGAGCACTACTAAAATCGGTCGCTTGAGAATTTTGAAGGCAAAATCCGCTGCTGATCGCAAAAAAGGGATTCAAACACCAGTTGGCGGCATTTTAGTTGCAAGTTGGTTGCGAGTTGGTTGTGGATCAAATGCACATCGACTGCGCTTTTGGCGTCTCAGCATTACCCATGCTGGGCATATTTTTTGCGCTTATAACTGCGCGAAAATTGCAACCGCTGACAAAAATGATGTGCTCGTAACTCGACACGCCTGCAATTTACTTGCCTATAAATTAGCCCTAGCCAAAACGGCTAATTGGGTGGCAAGACGACCATTCACCGATTGAGGACAGTAAATCAAAGTGGCGACCGACCCCCGTATCATCCAGCAAAGCCTGTTCAAGACCGCCGACCAATTGCGCGCGAACTCAGGATTGAAACCATCGGAATATAGTCGCCCCGTTCTCGGCTTGCTGTTCCTGCGCTATGCTGAGGGGCAGTTTGCGGCGGTTGAAGAGACGCTCGCGCCCACGCCCGGTTCGCGGATCAAGCCGGGGCCAGATGATTACAAAGCGCGAGGTGTCATCTATCTGCCGCCTGAGAGCCGCTTCTCCCATCTCCTGTCGCTGCCTGAGGATGCCGATATTGGCCGCGCGCTGAACAACGCGATGCGCGACATTGAAGCGCACAATGCCGAGCTTGCCGACGTGCTGCCCAAGAATTTCAATGAAATTCCCAAAGACACGCTGATCGAGATCATCCGCCTGCTCCAGCCGCTCGCGATAGATGGTGATGCCTTTGGCCATGTTTATGAGTATTTCATGGGCGAGTTCGCCAAACAGGAAATGCAGAAGGGCGGCGAATTTTATACGCCCGCGTCCATTGTCCGGCTGATCGTCGAGATTATTGAGCCCTTCCATGGCCGCATTCTCGATCCCGCCTGCGGATCAGGCGGCATGTTTGTGCACTCGGCGGATTTTGTGAAACGCCACCAGAAATCGCCGGATCGCGAGATCAGCGTGTTCGGCATGGAAAACACGCGCGAGACCATCCGCCTCGCCAAGATGAACCTCGCGGTGCATGGCCTTTCGGGCACGATTGCCGATACCAACAGCTACTATGATGATGAACCCTTTAAGGGCGTGCCGCTCATCGGCGGGTTTGATTTTGTCATGGCCAATCCGCCGTTCAACGTCTCGGGCGTCGATAAGGCAAAACTCAAGACCATCACCCCGCGCGGCGATGAGGTGGTCAAGCCGCGCTTCCCCTTTGGCCTGCCGAGCACGGATAATGCCAATTACATCTGGATGAGCCAGTTCTACGCCGCGCTGAATAACCATGGCCGCGCCGGTTTCGTCATGGCAAACAGCGCGAGCGATGCACGCGGGAGCGAGGCGGAGATCCGCAAAAAGCTGATTGAGAGCGGCGCGGTGGATGTCATCGTGTCGGTCGGGCCGAATTTCTTTCTCACTGTCACGCTGCCGTGCACGCTGTGGTTTTTTGACAAGGGCAAGGTGAATGGCCCGCGCGCCGATGAGGTGCTGTTTATCGATGCGCGCCAGATTTTCCGGCAGATTGACCGCGCGCACCGCGATTTCACCGAGGCCGATATTGAATTCATCGCCAATATCGTGCGGCTGTGGCGCGGCACCGCGCCCGAGCTGGCGTTTGGGTCGGCGGCGATGCTGCGCGAGCGACTGGGTGGGCTGGAGGCCTATGCCGATGTTGCGGGGCTGTGCCGCAAAGCGCAACAGCCGCTTGATCCCGGCCGGCCCCGGTATGCCGATCCGCACAGGCGCATCAATTCCGCGCGCGCGCAGTGCCTTCAGCCAGTC
>JAGWQR010000093.1 GCA_028869975.1 Alphaproteobacteria bacterium
CCGCGCGCGACGACCGACTCGGGGCGCTGATCGCGGCACTTCCTGGACGCAAGCTGATCTACACCAATGGCGACGCGCCCTATGCGCGACGGATACTGGCGCGGCTGGGGCTGGATAATACGTTTGAACGTATTTATGATATTCATGATCAGGCTTATCAGCCCAAGCCTGCGCCCGATTCGATGACGCGCTTTGTGGCTGATTGCTTGATTACCCCCTCGCGCGCCGCTTTTTTTGAGGATATGGCGCGCAATCTCAAGCCGGCCAAGGCGCGCGGGGTGACCACGATCTGGATTAACAATGGTTCGGAATCGGGGCAACTTGAGGCGCATGACAGTTTTATTGATTACGAGACGCATGATTTGAGCCATTGGCTCGCCGACCAATTGGAGACTGACGCATGACCACCGACCTGCAATCGATCATCGAGACCGCATGGGAGGCGCGCGACGGTGTTTCCACGACGACGCAGGGCGATGTGCGCGCGGCGGTGAAGGCGGCGCTGGCGCTGCTCGATGCGGGTGCGGCGCGCGTCGCTGAGCCGGTGGATGGCGCGTGGCAGGTCAACCAATGGCTCAAAAAGGCGGTCCTGCTCAGCTTCCGACTCAACGATAACACGATCATGCCGGGGCCAGGGGGCAGCAACTGGTGGGACAAGGTGCCGAGCAAATTCGCCGACTGGGGCGAGAACCGATTCCGCGATGCGGGGTTCCGCGCGGTGCCGGGCTGCGTCGTGCGGCATGGTGCGCATATCGGCAAGAATGTCGTGCTGATGCCGTCGTTCGTCAATATCGGGGCTTATGTGGGGGACGGCACGATGGTCGATACCTGGGCGACCGTGGGGAGTTGTGCGCAGATCGGCAGGAATGTGCATCTGTCCGGCGGGGTCGGCATTGGCGGCGTGCTTGAGCCGTTGCAGGCGGGGCCGGTTGTGATCGAGGATGATTGCTTCATCGGTGCGCGCTCGGAAGTGGTGGAAGGCGTGCGCGTCGAGCGTGGTGCGGTGCTGGCGATGGGTGTGTTCCTTTCGTCCACGACCAAGATTATCGACCGGACGACCGGTGAGGTGTTCGTCGGGCGCGTGCCCGCCTATGCGGTAGTGGTGCCAGGCGCGCTGCCCGGCAAGAAGCTGCCCGATGGTGCGCCGGGGCCGTCGCTGGCCTGTGCAGTCATCGTCAAGCGCGTCGATGCGCAAACCCGCGCTAAAACTGCAATCAACGAGTTGCTGCGCGACTAACGCGCTGGCGGGCCGAGCGCGGGATCAAGATCGCGCGGGCGCACAAATCGGACCAGTTTGCCGTCGCCGGGGCCGATGTCGGCCCAGTATTTGGTGTCGAAATGGATTTCGGCGATGGTCGCGGTCGGGAACTTGAGTGCGGCCTCGGCGCGCGCTTGCGCGTCTCCACCATCGCACAACAGTTCCACCAGTTCCTCGCAGCCCGGATTATGCCCGCAGAGCAGCAGGCTGTGCGCGCTTTCTGGCGTGTCCTGGATGACATCGATCAGCGTCTCAACCGAGGCAAGATAGGCGCGCTTGTCCCACACCGGGTGAAGGATGCGGCCATAGCCCTCCCACAATAGATCGAGTGTTTCGGCGCAGCGCAGGGCAGGGGATGACACGATATGATCGATCAGACTCGCCTCGCGCTTCAGCCATTCGCCCATCAGCCGCGCGCCCGCCTTGCCGCGTGCATTGATCGGCCGGTCAAAATCGCGCGCAATGCCCGCATCCCAATCGGATTTGGCGTGGCGCAGGACGAAAAGGGTCAACATAGCGGCGCCTCTTGCCCGACTGGGGGCGGTGTGGAAAGACCCTTGTGCGCATTTTTTGTCCGCGCCACCGCCGCGTCGAGCGTGAGGCGGATGATCGGCGTGCCCGGCGGGAAGGCTGTCAGCAGTCGGGATGGACAAGCCGCAGACAAGATCACGAAGCTGCCATGATCGTCGGCGCGCCGGATCAGCCGCCCAAAACCCTGTGCCAGGCGCGCACGCACCAGCATGTCGTCATACGCATTGCCGCCATAAGCAGCACGACGGGCGGCATGAAGCACACTCGGCTTGACCCAGGGCACGCCTTCCATAATCACCAGCCGCAACGAGTGACCGGGGACATCGACCCCGTCGCGCAGCGCATCGGTGCCGATCAGGCTGGCATGACGGTCGGCACGGAAAATATCAACGAGCGTGCCGGTATCGATCGGATCGACATGCTGCGCATAGAGCGGCAGGCCAGCAGCGGAGAGATGATCGGCGATGCGGGCATGGACGGCGCGCAGCCGACGGATGGCGGTGAACAACCCGAGCGCGCCGCCCTCGCTTGCCGCGATCAGCCGGGCATAGGCTTGGGCAAGTTGAGGCACATCGCCACGCTTGATGTCGGTGACAATGAGCACCTCGGACTGGGTGGCATAATCGAACGGGGAGGGGGTGGCGAAGTGTTGGGTCAGCGCCGCCGCCTGTGCCGCCCCCATGCGCGCCTCGGCCTGCGCCCAATCCTCGCTCCCCCGCAACGTGGCGGATGTCACCAGCGCGCCATGGGCGGGCTTGAGCACGGCCTGCGCGAACGGGCGCATCGGATCAAGCCAGTGGCGGTTGAGCGCCACGTCAAACTCGCGGCCCTCATAGCGCTCAACGGACAGCCAATCGACAAAATCAGGATCGGGTGCACCGCCCATCCGTGCCAGCAGCGCCAGCCAGCCGCCCAGCGTATCGGTGCGCCAGGACAGCGACGCCAGCGCACCTTCGACCCGCGCGCGCGCCTGCGCATCCATCCAGTCCGGCGCTTCAGTCAGCACCGCTTCCAGCCGCCGCCCAAGCGCGATTAGCGGCTTCAGCAACGCATCAAGCGCCTGCGCGGCGGGTTCGACCGCCTCAAGCAGCGCGCCGTCAAGTTCGGCGCACTCGGTCTCGAGCCCATAGCCCGCCTCGGCGTTGGTATCGCGGGCATAGACGAGGCCGCGCACGGCGGCGAGCAGGCGCTCCAATGGCCCGAACGGATCGCCCTGGCTCACCCGCCCGAGCCAGCCATCCGAGGGCAGCGCTTGGCACCCGACCACCGCCGCATTGATCGCCGCGCCCCCCTCAGCATCATAACTCGCAACATCGGCAAGCCGCGCGGCCAGCCCGCGTCTGCGCCCGCGTGTATTGCTCTCCGGACCCATGATCCAGCGCCGCAGCTCAATCGCTTCCGTGCCCGACAGCGCGACCGAAAACATGCTGTCCGCCGCATCGAACAGATGGTGCCCTTCATCGAACACATAGCGGGTCGGGCGCGTACCTTCTTCCCTCCCGCGCGCGGCGTTGACCATGACGAGCGCATGATTGGCGATGACGATGTCTGCCCCCGCCGACGCGCGCACGCTGCGTTCGATAAAGCATTTGCGGTAATGCGGGCAGCCGGCATAGACGCATTCGCCGCGCCGGTCCGTGAGTGCGGTCGCGCCATTGCGCCGAAACAGCGTGACCAGCCAGCCGGGCAGATCACCGCCCACCATATCGCCATCCCGGCTGAATGCGGCCCAGCGCGCCACCAGATGCGCAAAAATCGCCGAGCGCCCGGCAAAGCCGCCTTGCAGCGCATCTTCAAGATTGAGCAGGCAGAGATAATTCTCGCGCCCTTTGCGAATGGCGATTTTCCCGGGTGGCAGGCCGAGTTTCCCGGTTTCGCCATCGAGCTGCCGTTGCAGTGCCTTGGTGTAAGTTGAAATCCAGACCGGGCCTTGTGCGGCGGTGCTCCACAGCGACGATGGCGCGAGATAGCCCAATGTCTTGCCAATGCCCGTGCCCGCTTCGGCCAGCACAATCTGGGGCTTGTCGGCGGCCATACGCGGCGCGAAGGCTTGCGTGGCGGCTTCAGCATAGGCGCGCTGGCCGGGGCGCGGTTCGGCACCAGTGCCGACCAGTGCGGTTAGCCGCGCATCGACACTGTCCAGATCAAGCGCCACGGGTTTTGGCGCGGGACGGGGCGGCGATTCCTCCCATTCGGGCAGCTTCGAAAACAGCCATTTCTCGGCTTCTTGCGGCATTTTGATCCGCACGGTGAGCAACTGCGCCCAGGGCCAGCGCAGCCGCATCAGGGATTGCGCCGCCGTCCAGGCCCCTTCGCGCTCCGGCCATTCGGCTGATCCCGCCCCCTCGAGCAGCTTGGTTGCCGCCGCGCGCAAGAAGGGCGCGGCCCCGGCCTCGCTCTCAGGAGCATTCAGCCCGAGCACCTCGGCCAGCCCATTGACCGTCGGCACCATGAAGCGCGCGGGGTGCAGGAAGGCGAACAGTTCAAGCAGATCAAGCCCCGAGAGTTCGGGATAACCCAGCCGCGCCGCGACCATCGGCGCATTGAGCAAAATATGCGGTGATTGCGCCACGGCGCTGATTGCCTTGGCGCGCGGCACTTCCGCAACGCCCGCGCTATCGGCAATCCAAATCCCGGCATGGCTTGCATGTATCGCAGGAAACGGCAAAAGGGGGCGCATCGCCCAATCTTTAGTCTAAAAGAACGAAAGAGCAACCCGTGACTGACTTGCGTGCCGCCGCCCTCACTTCCAAAGCCTGGCCCTATGAGGAAGCGCGCAAGCTGCTGAAACGCTATCCGCAGGGTAAGCCAGGCAATACGCCGATTATCTTTGAAACCGGCTATGGTCCCTCCGGCCTGCCGCATATCGGCACATTCAACGAGGTACTGCGCACAACGATGGTGCGTCACGCTTTGGAAGAAATGACCGGCTGGCCGACAAAGCTGATCGCCTTTTCCGACGACATGGACGGCTTGCGCAAAGTGCCCGACAATGTGCCGAACGGGGAGATGCTCGCGACGTATCTGGGTAAGCCACTCACCCAAATCCCCGATCCATTCGGCAAATATGAGAGTTTCGCGCATCATAACAATGCGATGCTTTGCGCATTTCTCGATCGCTTCGGGTTTGAGTATGAATTTCGGTCGTCCACCGAGCAATATCATTCGGGCGTTTTCGATGAAGCGCTCAAAGCAGTGCTGCGCGCCAACCAGGCAATTCTCGACATCATGCTGCCCACCTTGCGCAAGGAGCGCGCCGCGACCTATTCGCCGGTGCTCCCCATTTCACCAGCCAGCGGCGTGGTGTTGCAAGTGCCGGTTGAGGTGGTGGATGCCGATGCTGGCCTGATCCGCTTCACCGATGAGGATGGCGCGGTGATCACGCAATCGGCGCTTTCGGGCAAAGCCAAGCTGCAATGGAAGGTTGACTGGGCAATGCGCTGGGTTGCGCTCGGCGTCGATTATGAAATGTCGGGAAAGGATTTGACCGACAGCGTCACGCAATCATCCAAAATCTGCCGCGCATTGGGTGCCCGCCCGCCCGAGAGCCTGATCTATGAGATGTTCCTTGATGAAAAGGGCGAGAAAATCTCGAAATCAAAGGGCAATGGGCTGAGCCTGGAGCAATGGCTGACCTATGGCCCGGAAGAATCGCTGGCCTTCTATGCCTATCGCGAGCCGAAAGCCGCCAAGCAGCTCCATATCGGTGTGATCCCGCGCGCTGTGGATGAGTATTTCCAGTTCCGGGGCAATTACCTAAAGCAACCCATCGAGCAGCAACTTGGCAATCCGGTGCATCATATCCATTCGGGCAAGGTACCAGAGGGCGTGCCGCCGGTCAGCTTCGGTCTGTTGCTCAATTTAGTCGGCGTGCTCGGCGCGCAGGCGAATGCGGCGCAGGTGCGGGCCTATCTCGCGAATTATGTCGGCGAGGGCGCGCTTGTCCCCGAACTGGAGGCGCTGATCGATCACGCCCTCAGCTTTAACCGGGACTATGTCGCGCCTACGCTGATGCGCCGCAAACCCTTGGCGCAAGAGGTTGAGGCGCTCCAACGGCTCGATGCGGAGCTGGGCAGCCTGCCCGCCGATGCGCAGGCCGACACCATTCAGACGATCGTCTACGCTATCGGCAATGACCTGTTCGGTAAAGAGAAATTGCGCGACTGGTTCAAAGCGCTCTACGAAACGCTGCTGGGATCATCGGCCGGCCCGCGCATGGGGAGCTTCATTGCGCTTTATGGTGTGGTGAATACACGCAAACTGATTGCCGAGGCCTTATCATAGCGCTTGCCGCCGGGATTCGAAGCGCGTAGATACCCGCCCCTATGGCCCGCCGCCCCACTGTTGATCGTAAAGCAGACAAGCCAAGACGCGGCTGGTTCCGTAAACTGTTGTGGATCGGGTTCAGCTTCGCGCTTCTTGCGGCCATCGGCATCGCCGTGATGGTCGGTGTCGCGTATCAGGCGCTGCCCGATTATGATACGATGAAATCCTCGCCCAATGGCCAGATGATCCGCGTTCATGCGGATGATGGCTCGGTGCTGGTTTCGCTCGGGCCGAATTATGGCGAATGGATTGCCTATAATGACATCCCGCAGGTGATGAAGGACGCGATCGTTTCGATCGAGGATCGGCGATACTGGTCGCATATCGGGGTTGACCCGGTGGGTATAGCGCGTTCGCTCACCATTGATCTTACCCAGAAACATTACCGGCAGGGCGCATCAACCATTACCCAGCAACTCGCGCGCAATGTGTTTCTCACCAACAGCAAAAGCGTGGGGCGCAAGGTGCGCGAAGCCATTCTCGCGATGGCAATGGAGCGCAAATACGGCAAAGAGGAAATCCTCGAAGCCTATCTCAACAAGGCCTATTTCGGCGGTGGATCCTATGGGATAGATGCAGCATCGCGCCGCTTCTTTGGCCATCCCGCCACGCATATGAGCCTTGCAGAGGCAGCCATCATCGCCGGATTGGTCAAAGCGCCATCATCCTATGCACCAACTTCGGATGCTGATGCCGCGGTCGCGCGTGCGCGGCTGGTGATCGATGCCATGCGCGACAATGGCAGGATAAGCGCCGATCAGGCGGCCAATGTAAATTTCGACGCTGTGGCCATCAAGCCCGAGCCGGTGCAGAACAGTGTGCGTTACTTCACCGACTGGGCATTGCCGCAGCTTGATACGCTGATTGACGACAAGACGGATCCGCTGGATGTATGGACGACGCTTGATCCCGCCATGCAGCGTGTTGCCACTGATGCAATCCGCACCTCTGTGCCCGGTGGCGCGCAGGGGGCGCTGATCTCGCTCGACCGCGACGGGGCGGTGCGTGCCATGGTCGGCGGCACCGATTATGTGAAGAGCAACTATAATCGCGGCACCAAGGCGGAACGTCAACCAGGGTCTGCCTTCAAGCTGTTCGTCTATCTGACAGCGCTGGAAGCCGGCAAAAAACCCTCCGATCCGGAAGTCGATTCGCCGGTGACGATCAATGGGTGGAGCCCGCGCAACGCCAATGGCCGCTATTCGGGCCAGATCAACATCCGCACCGCCTTTGCCTATTCGGTCAATACCGTGGCCGCCAAGCTGGGGCAGGAGCTGGGTACAGGCGCGATTGCCGATATGGCGCGGCGTTTTGGTATCACCACACCGATCAACACCGAACCGGCCATGGTACTGGGCTCATCGGATGTGCGGCTGATCGAAATGACGCAGGCTTTTGCGAGCATTGCCGCCAAGGGTGTGATGGTGACTCCCTATGGCATCACCCGGATCACCGGCGCGCACAGCAATATTCTCTATCAATTCCATCCGGATACGTCGCGCGTGCTTGTCTCCCCCCAAGTTGCCGCCGGGATCACGGATTTGCTGCAAACCGCCGTCAATACCGGCACCGGGCGTGCCGCACAGATCGGACGGCCGGTTGCAGGCAAGACTGGCACCACCTCATCGAACAAGGATGGATGGTTTCTGGGTTTTTCAAGCGGGTTGACCACCGGCGTCTGGATGGGGCGCGATGATAACCGGCCTGTCGGAAGCTTGCAGGGCGGCCATGCCCCCGCGCGCGCATGGGCGAAGTTCATGCAAGTTGCGGTCGCCAATCGTCCTGTCGAACAGTTCGCAACGCAGGTCACCCTGCCCGAATGGCAGCTCGAACCCGATGCCGATGCCTATTATGGTTCTGCCAACGCCAGCGATAACAGCACCGAAAGTTTGGGAATGGAACCCGATAGCGGCGCTGCACCGGCAGATGGCGGCGGAGGGCAGCCCACACAGAAATTCGATCAGCAATGGATCGATCAGGCTTCGGGACGCAACCGGAACAATGGTGGTGGATCACAGCGCACACCAGCGCCCGCATCCGGTGGCGATGGCCAGTGGCAGGGACAGGGTGGCAACTGATCCTGATCGCAGGCCAGGGCATCGTCCCGATCGTCGAAATGGCTAGGCCATGTTGACATAAGATTTCAACCATAGTCTTGCGGCGGCGAGGTTGAGGAAGCTCTCGAAGGAGAGGATTGTTTTGTCGTAGCGGGTTGCAATGCGTCTTTGGTTCTTGAGATGGGCGAACATGCGCTCGATGC
>JAGWQR010000094.1 GCA_028869975.1 Alphaproteobacteria bacterium
CATGCCCATGCCGGCCTGCGCAAAGTGGTTGAAACGCCGGGCGCGGTTGCGGGCGGGATTATCGGCTGCTGGGCCGCAAAACAGGACTGATCATCATGGCAACACTTGTTTTGACTGCGCTCGGCACCGCACTCGGCGGCCCCGTTGGCGGTGCGATCGGCGCGATTATCGGCCAGCAGATCGACCAGTCGATCTTCGGCACCAACACCCAAGGCCCGCGCCTGACTGATCTATCGGTGCAGACCGCGAGCTATGGCACCAAAATTCCGCGCCTTTATGGGGCATATCGCACCTCTGGCACGGTGATCTGGGCCACCGACCTGAAAGAGGCATCGTCCACCTCTGGCCCCAAGGGAAGCTCGACGACGACCTATACCTATAGCGCCTCGTTCGCGGTGCAGCTTTCGGCGCGCCCGATCCATGCGATTGGCCGCATCTGGGCGGATGGCAATCTGCTGCGCGGCGCGGCGGGCGACTGGAAAGAGCAGCTCACCAGTTTCACGCTCTACACCGGAAGCGAAACACAAACCGCCGACCCGTTCATGGCTTCAGCGCAAGGGGCTGCAAAGACACCGGCTTATCGCGGTGCAGCCTATTGCGTGTTCGAGGATTTGCAACTCATTGATTTCGGCAATCGCATTCCATCGCTGTCATTTGAAGTGTTCGCCGATGGCGGCCCGGTAACATTACAGGCGATGGTGAGCGACATGGCCGGGCCGGATGCGGCGCTCAATACCTTGGCACCTGCGTCATTCGCAGGCTTCTCGGCGGAAGAGGCAAGCATTGGTGATGCGATCACAACATTGACCAATGCGGTGCCACTGCGGGTCTGGGATGATGGCGTAACGCTGCAAATGGCGCAGGCTGTGCTGACCACAACCAGCGTTGCGGACAATGACCTTGGCACTACCGCCGACAAGGCCAAACCGGTCAAGCTCGCGGTCACGCGCAAATCCGCCTCAACGATACCGCAATCGCTTTGGATAGCATATTATGATTCAGCACGCGATTATCAGAAGAACACCCAGACCGCGCGGCGCGTGGCAGGCGCGCGTAAAGGCCAGTCGCTCAACCTGCCCGCCACGCTCGATGCCGCAACCGCCAAGACCATTGCCGAAACCAAGCTCTCGACGATATGGGCAGAACGTGCCACCGCCAGGCTCGCGCTGCCCTGGCGCTATCTCGCGCTTGAGCCGGGTCAGACACTCCTGGTGCCGGGGAGCACCGACGACTGGCGTATATCGGCCATTACCTTCAACAAGATGGTGCTCGAGGTGGATCTGACCCGGCAACTCCCGGCCTCTAGCTTGAGTTACTCCGCCAGTGCCGGACAGGTGGTGACACAATTTGATGCGCCCGCCGGGCCGACGGCCCTCGATCTGCTCGATCTGCCCCTGCTGACCGATGGCGTGGCGAGCGCGCCTTTCGTAGCAGCGGCTGCGGCGGGTGCCTCCGTTGGATGGAGCGGGGTTGCCCTCAGTATCAGCACCGATGGCGGCGCAAGTTTCACCAATGCCGGGACGATCGGCGCAGCGTCGGTGCTGGGCGTGGCAAACAGCGCACTCCCCACCTCAAGCGCCTATCTGATCGACACGCAGAACAGCGTCACCGTGCAACTGCTCAACACGCAGATGCTTCTCACCGATGCAAGCGACACACTGCTGCTCGGCGGCGCGAATGCAGCGATGCTGGGAAATGAGCTGATTCAGTTTGGCAGTGCGCAGCCGCTTGGGGGCGGGCTGTGGCAGTTGTCACGACTGCTGCGCGGGCGCCGGGGAACCGAATTTGCGATCAGCAGCCATATGGTCGGTGATAATTTTGCGCTGCTCAATCCGGCGAGCATGGTGCAACTCCCCGTGCCGCTTGGTACGGCTGACCTCAAGGTCACCGCACAGGGAATCGGCGATGGCCCATCGCCGCCGCTGGTTGATCTGCCCAATCCGGGGATTGCACTGCGCCCCTTGTCGCCAGTGTATCTGATAGCCGCACGCCAGCCCAATGGCGACGTGATCTTCAACTGGATCCGCCGCAGCCGCAATGGCTGGAACTGGCTTGATGGCGTGGATGCACCGCTTGGTGAAGAGAGCGAGGCTTATGCACTCACGCTTTCCCCTTCAGGCGGGAGCCCGCGCACCGCCACCGCCAACAGTCCTGCCTATACCTACACGGCAGCGCAATATGCCGCCGATAAGGCAGCGGGGGCCACGACTATGACGATCAGCGTCGCTCAGACCGGCACCTATGCCACTTCACTCCCCACCAGCCTGACCCTGCCTCTTACTTAAGGAGACCGCCATGTCCTCAACCACCGATCGCCTTGCGCTGCCCCTGCTCGCCTCGGGGCAAGCGCAGAAGGAGTTTACCCACAATGCTGCGCTCGCGCTCGCCGACATGCTCATAATGCCAACCGTGCAGGCAGTGGCACTCACAACGCCACCCGCCGCGCCGGTCGTCGGTCAATGCTGGATCATCGGCACAGGCGCCACCGGGGTATGGGCCGGGCATGACAATACGCTCGCCTGTTTTACCGCTGGCGGCTGGCTGTTTGTGCCGCCACAGGACGGGATGCAGGTGTGGAGCCTCGCCGATCATGTCATGGTATTGCACAATAATGGGGTCTGGACCATCGGAACACTGTATGCCAAATCACTGGACGTTGCCGGGATTCAGGTTGTCGGCGCGCAACAACTAACCATAGCATCACCAACCGGCGGCACCGTGATCGACGACGTTGCGCGTACCGCCATAAGCGCTATTCTAGCTGCCCTCAAGACACATGGCCTCATCGCCGCTGCATGATACTGATAACGATTGCATGTGAAACTTTTGCGGACAGAGTTGTAAATTTGTGACACTTCTGCAACAGTTTGTTACCGAAGTATCCTTGCCCTTCAAAACGTATTGCACTATGCTCCCTGGGCTTCTCCCGAGCATAAACTCGAAAATGAAGGGATTATTCATGCGTAAACTAGCACTTGCTCTGGTGCTTGCGTCGTCAGCTCTCGCAGCACCGGCGCTTGCCCGTGACAAATCATGGTATGTTGGTGTCGATGCCGGCCCCATGATAGCTGAAAATCAGGATGAGAACATCAATTCCGGTAAGGGTGATTTCAATATCCACTACAGGACTGGAGCTGATATCGACGGTGTTATTGGCTATGACTTCGGCCATTTTCGCCTTGAAGGTGAAGTTGGCTACAAGCGGGTTGTCGTTAAATCCGTCACGTCGAACATACCGGTTCCCTATGCGAGCCAGGGCGGCGCTTTCGCAGGCGGCGCGGATCCTGCCGGAACCTACAACAACTATGGTGGCAACACGAATGCACTGAGTTTCATGCTCAATGGTCTGCTCGATTTCGGGCCGGATGATGGTCTGCAAGGCTTTGTGGGTGGCGGCGTCGGTGAGGCACGTGTCAACAGCGTCTTGTCTCCAAACGTGTATGGTGCCCTCATCAATGACTCGGATTCGAAGTTCGCCTGGCAAGCCATTGCCGGCATCCGCGCACCGCTCAACAAACATTGGGATGTCGGGCTGAAATACCGCTATTTCAATGTCAGTGGCCTGCATTATATTGCACAGGGTCCGACTCCCGTTGACACGAAATTCCACTCGCACAGTCTGATGGGTAGCCTGATCTACAATTTTGGAGGCAAAGAGGCACCACCGCCACCGCCGCCACCGCCGCCTCCACCGCCGCCTCCACCGCCGCCTCCACCGCCGCCACCGCCGCCTCCGCCTCCGGTGGTGTGCAACCCGGGGCCGTATATCGTGTTCTTCAACTTCGATAAATCGGACATCACGGCTGAGGCTGCGACGACTCTCGACACGGCCATCCAGGAATATGGCAAGTGCGGTAACGCCAAGATCATGCTGGCGGGCTATACCGATCTGGCGGGTACACAGAAGTATAACCTTGCGCTCTCTGCGCGCCGGAATACGTCGGTGACCGATTATCTCACTTCGAAGGGTGTCAATGGCGGCGTGATTTCGGCCCAGGCCTTCGGCAAGACCAATCCGCGCGTGCCGACCGCCGATGGTGTGCATGAATTGCAGAATCGTCGTGTGGAAATCACGTACGGGCCAGGTTCGGGCAACTAAAACCCGCCCTCACTGGCTGACGCGAATATGTGGAAGGGCTGGTCGCAAGACCGGCCCTTTTGCTTTTGTATTAGAGCAACATTGGCACTGGCATTGACGCGGTGGCCCCGCTATGCAGCCGGTCATGAAGATTACGATGATAGGCACCGGCTATGTCGGTCTGGTTTCGGGCGCGTGTTTCGCGGATTTCGGGCATGATGTCATTTGCGTTGATCTTGACGCCGGGAAGATCGCGGCACTTGAAAGCGGCATCATGCCGATTTATGAGCCTGGGCTGGAGGCACTGGTTGGTGCCAATGTAGCTGCGAACCGGCTGCATTTTACGACTGATCTCGCCAAAGGTGTGGCGGATGCCGACGCTATCTTTATCGCGGTGGGCACGCCATCCCGGCGTGGCGATGGCCATGCCGACCTCTCCTATGTCTATCAGGCGGCGCGCGATATTGCGGGTGCGCTTACCAGATCTGCCGTAGTCGTCAACAAATCGACGGTTCCGGTCGGCACTGGTGACGAGGTGGAGCGCATCATGCGCGATGTGGCTCCGCAGCTAGATGTGCAGGTCGTTTCCAACCCTGAATTCCTGCGCGAGGGGGCGGCGATCGGCGATTTCAAACGGCCCGACCGCATCGTCATCGGCAGTGATGATGATGGCGCGCGCAATGTGATGCGCGAGGTTTATCGCCCGCTGTATCTCAACGAATCCCCGCTGCTGTTCACCGCGCGGCGCACGGCGGAACTCATCAAATATGCCGCCAATGCATTTCTCGCGACCAAGATCACCTTCATCAACGAAATCGCCGATCTGTGCGAGGCGGTGGGGGCCGATGTCCAGCAGGTGGCGCGCGGGATTGGCCTCGACAACCGCATCGGCGGCAAATTCCTCCATGCCGGGCCAGGCTATGGCGGCTCATGCTTTCCCAAAGATACGCTGGCCTTGCGCAAGACCGCCGAGGATCATGATGTGCGGTTGCGCATCGTCTCCGCCACTGTGGAAGCCAATGACGCGCGCAAGCGCGCGATGGGCCGCAAGATCATCACGGCGATGGGTGGGGATACGCGTGGACGCACGGTCGGGCTGCTTGGCCTTACATTCAAGCCCAACACCGATGATATGCGCGACGCCCCCGCGCTCGCTATCGTCCAGACGCTGCTCGATGCCGGTGCAAAGGTGCGTGCCTACGACCCAGAGGGCATGGAGGCAGCCCGCGCGCTGATGCCCGATATTGAGTATGCGCCTGACCCCTATGCCGTGGCCCAGGGTGCCGACGCACTCGCTATCGTCACCGAATGGGATGCATTCCGCGCGCTTGACCTCAAACGCATCTCCAAGACACTCTCCACCCCGCTGCTCGTTGACCTGCGCAATATCTACAATGCCGACGACGCCCACCGCGCCGGCCTCACCTATGTCGCCATAGGGCGGTGAGGTAGACGGCGTAGAAAACTTGTCGCGCACCGCTTGAAATTGATTCTGAACAAGCCGATATTGAGTATATCCATCGGGATGACCCCGCTGCGGATAAGGAGTTAATCGTCATGGCCAACTGGTCTGATCCCCGCACCACTTTCCGGAACCCCGGCGCAGAGGACGCGCGCGGCATTGCCGCCGATGCTGGCCTGCGGTCTTATATGCTCAAAGTTTACAATTACATGATGAGCGGCGTCCTGCTCACAGGCATTGTTGCGATGCTGTTTGTTAACAGCCCGGCTTTTCAACCGGTGATGACAAGCGGCCTGCGCTACGTCTTTTTGCTGGCCCCGCTGGCGCTGGTGATGGCGCTCAGCTTTGGCATCAACCGGATGCAGGCGAGCACGGCACAGGCGCTGTTCTGGGCCTATGCCGCAATCAACGGCATTGCGCTTTCACCGGTGATTGCCTTTTATACCCACGTGTCGATTGCTGAAACATTCTTTGCGACAGCGGCGGCGTTCGGCGGATTGAGCCTGTTCGGTTACACCACCAAGCGTGATCTGTCACCAATCGGCACTTTCCTGATCATGGGCGTGTTCGGCCTGGTTATTGCGATGATTATCAACATGTTCATGCATTCGGGTCCAATGGCGCTAATGATTGATGTTATCGGCATCCTGATTTTTGCGGGGCTGACCGCCTATGACACGCAGAAGATCAAGAGCATGTATTTCCATGTGGCCGGCAATGGCGAGGCGATGGCGAAAACGGCGGTGATGGGCGCGTTGCAACTTTACCTCGATTTCCTCAACATGTTCCTGTTCCTGCTGCGCCTTATGGGTGACCGGCGCTAATCAAGGCCGGTCTGCCTTCGCGCAGCATTAAGCACTAATTTACTTTACTTTCAAACGATTGCAGCCCACATTTTAGCGTCCCCGGATCGAGCAGACATCCGGGGCGCAAAAATGGAGAGGGTGTTATGCGTTCATTGAATCCTTTGGCGGCCGAGTTCATCGGCACCTTCTGGCTGGTGCTGGGCGGCTGCGGCAGCGCGGTGCTAGCCGCAGCATTTCCCGAACATGGTATTCATTTTGTTGGGGTCGCGCTCGCCTTCGGGCTGACCGTGCTGACGATGGCCTATGCAGTCGGGCATATTTCTGGCGGGCATTTCAACCCCGCGGTGACATTGGGCCTGTGGGCCGGGGATCGTTTCCCTGCAAAGGACATTGTCACCTATATCATCGCGCAAGTGCTCGGCGCGTGCTTTGCGGCCGCACTGATCTATCTCATCGCCAGCGGCAAGGCGGGCTATGATGGCCACCTCGCCTCGAACGGCATGGCGGCGCTATCCCCCGGCGGCTACAGCTATACGGCGGGTGCCATCACCGAAATCGCCGCGACCGCCTTCTTCCTGTTCATCATCATGGGCGCAACCGATGGCCGCGCGCCGGCCGGTTTTGCCCCCATCGCGATCGGGCTGGGGCTGACGCTGATCCACCTCATCACCATTCCCGTCACCAACACCTCGGTCAATCCCGCGCGCTCAACCGGCCCGGCGCTGATCGAGGCGGCAACCGGCCATCCGGCAGCGCTGGGTCAGCTCTGGCTGTTCTGGGTGTTCCCGATCATCGGCGGGCTGATCGGTGGCGCCGTCTATAAATGGCTGGGCACCGATCACACGATGTAAGGCAAGCAGGCGGCGAGGCCCGCCTTGTAATCCGGGTAGAGCGGCTGCCAGCCGAGCAGCCGCTTCGCCTTGAGTGTGCTGATCCGCCGCTGCTCGGTGTAGAATGCGCGCGCCTGCTCCCCGATGCGCGGATCATCCGCCGCAATCAGCGACGGCAGCGGCGCGCCGAGCAGACGGGCGGCATATTCTATGACGAGGTTCTGGCTGCACGGCGCATCATCGGCGAGGTTATAGACCCCCGGTGGCCCGGCGAAGCTCGCGATCACGCCCGCCACAATATCTTCAACATGAACCCGGTTGAACACCTGCCCTGGCATATCCACACGGTACGCCCGCCCTTCACGCACACGCTCCAAGGCGCTGCGCCCCGGCCCGAAAATCCCCGGCAAGCGGAACACGCACACATCCCCACGCAAGCCCTGCCATGCCTCATCCGCTGCCGCGCGCGCACTGCGCCGCCCGGTGCCGATAGGAGCGCTTTCATCCACCCAGGCCCCGCCGGTATCGCCATACACCCCCGCTGACGACAGATAGCCGACCCAGCGCGCAGGTGCGGCGCGGATCGCATCACCATAGTGGCTCAGCACCTGATCATCGCCCCCTGCCCTTTCCGGCGGCACCGACGAGAGGATATGGCTCGCCTGCGCCAGTGCCGTGTGCACCGCCACCTGATCATCAAAGCGCAATGTGCCGTCCCGGCCATCGCGCGTCGTGCCGGTCACACGCCAACCTTGCGCACGCAACAGGGTGGCGAGCGCCTGCGCGCTATAGCCCAGCCCGAAGATGAACAGGTCCCGCATAGGCCATTGCCCTAGGCATATGCGCGCGCTATAGCAACGGCCATGCCCCGGCCGCGCAACCCAACACGGGACGCCGAGTCCGGGGCCGAATTTTTTGCACGAAGGGGCTATAAGCCATGACACGTCGCCGCCAGGTCTATGAAGGCAAGGCCAAAATCCTTTATGAAGGGCCGGAGCCGGGCACGCTCATCCAGTATTTCAAAGATGACGCAACGGCGTTCAACGCGCAGAAAAAAGGTACGATCAACGGCAAGGGCGTGCTCAACAACCGCATTTCCGAGCATATTTTCACACTGCTTGGGGCTATCGGCATGCCCCACCATTTCATCCGCCGCCTCAACATGCGCGAGCAACTCATCCGCCAGGTCGAGATCGTCCCGATCGAGGTGGTGGTGCGCAATGTCGCCGCCGGGTCGCTCAGCAAGCGCCTCGGGATTGAGGAAGGCACGCCGCTGCCGCGCACCATTGTCGAATATTATTACAAGGATGACGCGCTTGGTGATCCGATGGTCAGCGACGAGCATATCGCCGCGTTTGGCTGGGCGGGGCAGGAAGAACTGCACGAGATGGCCGACATGGCGATCCGCGTGAATGATTTCATGTCGGGGCTGTTTGCAGGCATCGGCATCCGGCTCGTGGACTTCAAGCTCGAATTCGGGCGGCTCTATGAGAATGACTTCTCGCGCATCATCCTCGCCGACGAAATCAGCCCCGATGGCGCGCGGCTGTGGGACATGACCACGAACGAGAAGCTCGACAAGGACCGCTTCCGGCGTGACCTTGGCGGCGAGGTTGAGGCGTATCAGGAAGTGGCACGGCGGCTCGGCCTACTCCCCGAAGGCGGCGATCCGGTGGTGGTCGATCTGGAGAGTAGGCGGGGGAAGGGGAAGTAGGGAGCAATTTCAGGAGTTGGGAAATCATGGCTCGATCACGTTTGTTCATTTTCTTCCCAGTATTGTTAGTCACATGCGACCCGGCTTTAGCCTCTGGGCCGCTTTTACTGGAATGTTCGCGCGACGGAACCGAAAGTGCCTCTCAGGCGCCTCCTGTCTCCACAGAAGTTATAATTTCTCTAGACAGTAAACGCGCATTCGGTGAGACCCTTAGCTGTATTTCAGGACCGTTCGTTTCCGACATGGTAGCATGCGCCCCCCGAGGGGGTTACGGGATGTCAAATGGTGCCGGTGATTTGCGACTCGTTGGAATTACGCATGACTGGCGGCTAATAGAAAAAAAGGGAGGAGGAGGTGGAGTGCTCCAGTTCGTTGCGACCGACCATAATTATATTTTTACAGCTGGGTGGGATGGTTTCTCTAATGTCGAGGGAATATGGACATTCACTGTTTCAAGGCTTTCTGGCAAGGCTGTTGCCGAAATCACCGATGACACATTCGCTCAATATCTTTGGCAAGCCGACCCCGCCACATATGGTAAGCGAGTCATCAATTATAATTGCCGAGTGGCCAAGCGAAAATTCTGATACAAAAAAGCGCCCCGGAAAGCCCGGAGCGCCTTCTGTTTTGCTTTAACCAGTTGCGTTACGCGCTGTAATACATATCAAACTCAACCGGTGACGGCGCCATTTCCCAGGTATAGACATCTTCCATCTTGAGCTCGATGTAGCTGTCGATCTGGTCGTCGGTGAACACGCCGCCCTTGGTGAGGAAGGCACGATCCTTGTTGAGCGACGCCAGCGCCTCGCGCAGCGACGCGCACACGGTCGGCACCTTGGTCAGCTCTTCCGGCGGCAGGTCGTAGAGGTTCTTGTCCATCGGATCGCCCGGATGGATCTTGTTCTGGATGCCGTCGATGCCGGCCATCAGCATCGCCGGGAAGGCCAGGTAGGGGTTGGCGGTGGGGTCGGGCGAGCGGAACTCGATCCGCTTGGCCTTCGGGTTGTCGCTGTACATCGGGATCCGCACGCAGGCCGACCGGTTGCGGGCCGAGTAGACGAGGTTGATCGGCGCCTCGTAGCCGGGCACCAGGCGCCGGTACGAGTTGGTGGTGGGGGCGCAGAAGGCGAGCAGGGAGGGGGCGTGCTTCAGCAGGCCGCCGATGTACCAGCGCGCGGTGTCGGAGAGGCCGGCATAGCCGTCGCCCGCCATCAGCGTCTTCCCGTTCTTCCACAAGCTCTGATGGCAGTGCATCCCGGAGCCGTTGTCCTGGAAGAGGGGCTTGGGCATGAAGGTGGCCACGTAGCCGCGCTGCGCGCAGACGTTCTTGACCACGTACTTGTAGGTCATCATCTGGTCGGCGATCTTGGTCAGGGCGCCGAAGCGCATGTCGATCTCGGCCTGGCCCGCGGTGCCGACCTCGTGGTGCTGCACCTCGATCTCGAGGCCCATCTGCTCCATGGTCAGGATCATCTCGGACCGCAGGTCCTGGAAGTGGTCCATGGGGGGAACGGGGAAGTACCCCTCCTTGTTGCGGATCTTGTAGCCGAGGTTGGGCCCCTCGTCGCGAGCGGTGTTCCAGTTCCCCTCGACCGAGTCGATGGAGTGGCTCGCCGAGTGCTGGTCGTAGTGGAACCGCACGTCGTCGAAGACGAAGAACTCGGCCTCGGGGCCGAAATAGGCGGTATCGGCCACGCCCGTGCTCGCCAGGTACGACTCCGCCTTCTGGGCGATGTAGCGCGGGTCCCGGGTGTAGGGCTCGGCCGTGACCGGGTCACGGACGAAACAGTTGATGTTGAGCGTCTTGTGCTGCCGGAAGGGGTCGATGACGGCCGTGTTGGGGTCC
>JAGWQR010000095.1 GCA_028869975.1 Alphaproteobacteria bacterium
GAAGGCGACAGTCGCCGGATTTGGAGCCGGCTCCTACACACTGGCTCTTGCCGCCGCTGTCAAGCTCTGACATGGGGACCGATCAATCATATAGGGGAACGCATGGTACAAAAATCTGAACCGATGCAGGTGGACGCAAGCCTGGTGCGCGCACTCGCCAAGCTGCTTGATGAAACCCACCTCACCGAAATCGAGGTAGAAGATAATGGCCGCCGGATTCGCGTCGCACGGCAGGGCGCACCCGTGGCAGCGATAGCAGCCCCCGCCCCGGTTACGGTTGCCGCAGCCCCGACCCCTGCCCCGGCGACTCCTGCCGCCACCCCGGCGGGCGACCATCCCGGCACGGTCAAATCACCGATGGTCGGCACCGCCTATCTCGCGGCCTCGCCCGAGGCGGCCCCGTTTGCGAGCGTGGGCGCAAGCGTGAAAGCGGGCGACACACTCCTCATCATCGAGGCGATGAAGGTGATGAACCCGATCACCGCGCCCAAGGGTGGCAAGGTGACCCAAATCCTCATCACCAATGGCCAGCCGGTCGAGTTCGATCAACCGTTGGTGGTGGTCGAGTGACCCCCAAAAATCCGATGATCGAGAAATTGCTGATCGCCAATCGTGGAGAAATCGCGCTGCGCATACACCGTGCGGCGCACGAAATGGGGATCAAGACGGTAGCAGTCCATTCCACCGCCGATGCCGATGCGATGCACGTGCGCATGGCGGATCAGGCGATCTGCATCGGGCCGCCTGCCGCCAGGGACTCCTATCTCAACATCCCCGCGATTATCTCGGCAGCGGAAGTCTCGGGCGCGGACGCGATCCACCCCGGTTATGGGTTCCTTTCGGAAAATGCACGCTTTGCGGAGATTATCGAAGAACATAACCTGATTTTTGTTGGGCCCAAACCCGCGCATATCCGCACGATGGGCGACAAGGTGGAAGCTAAGCGCACGGCGGGCGCGCTTGGTCTGCCGCTGGTGCCAGGATCAGATGGCGCGATCAGCGATGTTGGCGAGGCCAAGAAAATCGCCGCAAAAATCGGTTATCCGGTCATCATCAAGGC
>JAGWQR010000096.1 GCA_028869975.1 Alphaproteobacteria bacterium
AGGCGGTGAACATAAATGCCCGGCAAATGAATCTGATCGGGATCAAGACTGCCGACCGGCACGATTTCCTCGACTTCCGCCACGCAGACCCGGCCGCATGTCGCTGCGGGCTGATTGAAGTTGCGTGCAGTCTTGCGGAAAATCAGGTTACCGCTTTCATCGGCCTTCCAGCCCTTGATGACCGCAAGGTCAGCGAAAATGCCGCGTTCGAGCACATACTCCGCTGCACCATCTGGGCCGTCAAACACTTTTACGTCCTTGCCCTCGGCCACCTGCGTGCCCACCCCGGTTCTGGTATAGAAACCGGGGATACCTGCACCGCCGGCCCGCATCCGCTCAGCCAGTGTGCCCTGCGGACAGAACTCGACCTCCAGCTCGCCGGACAGATACTGCCGCTCAAATTCCTTATTCTCGCCGACATAGGACGAGATCATCTTCTTCACCTGCCGGGTGCGCAGCAACATGCCGATACCCTCATTATCAATCCCGGCATTATTGGAAGCAAAGGTGAGGCCGGTGACGCCGCTGTCTCGGATGGCCGAGAGCAGCCGTTCGGGCAACCCGCTCAAACCGAATCCGCCCGCCGCAATCAGCATGTCGTTTCTGAGCAGGCCATCAAGCGCAGTGTGCGCATCGGGATAGATTTTCTTCATCTCCTGCCCATAGCGGGATGCGGCGCGCATGGCTATATACTATCTTATGGACATTCCGGATATAACCAACCTGCCCTATGCGTGCGCAGAAAATATCAGCCCGCTGATCCGCCGTGTGCTGGCGCGCAATGCCTCGCCGTTCAGTTATACCGGCACCCAGACCTATATCGTGGGCAAAAGCGATGTCGCGGTGATTGACCCCGGCCCATTGGGCGATGATCCGGCGCATGTTGAGGCGCTGACCGATATATTGGCAGGCGAGCGCATCGTCGCAATCATGTGCACGCACACCCACCGCGACCATTCGCCCGCCGCCGAGCCCTTGAAGGCCGCAACCGGCGCGCCGATCATCGGCTGCGCACCGCTGGTGATTGAGGATAGCGGCCCGCGTGCCGACCTGGCGTTTGATGCAACCTATACACCGGATCAGGTGCTGGAAAATGGCGAGACGGTGTGTGGCCCCGGCTGGAGCTTGCGCGCGCTCGCCACGCCGGGACATACCTCGAATCATCTCTGCTTCGCACTCAATGAGGAGCAAGCGCTGTTCACCGGCGATCATATCATGGGCTGGTCTACCACCGTGGTCTCGCCGCCCGATGGCGATATGGCGGCCTATATGCGCTCGCTTGAGCTGCTGATGGCGCGCGATGACCGCATCTACTATCCCGCGCATGGTCCCGCGATGACCACGCCCCAGCGCACTGCGCGCGCGCATCTCGCCCATCGCAAGCAGCGCGAGGCGCAAATTTTGAAGCTGTTGCGCGAGGGGGTCGATGAAATCCCTGCACTGGTCGCGCGGATGTATGTCGGGCTTGATCCTCGCCTGCACGGCGCGGCGGGCCGCTCGGTACTCGCGCACCTGATCGATTTGCACGACCGTGATGTCGTGACGCCGGACGGTGACAACTACGGCGACAACTGGAGTTTGACGAAATGAACATACTCACCCCCCCACCTTCCGGCCCCGCGCTGATTGAAGAAATCGCGCACCTTAAACGCGTGCGCAACGCCGTTATCCTCGCCCATTATTACCAGAAGCCCGAGATACAGGATCTCGCCGATTTTGTGGGCGATTCGCTCGATCTCTCGCGCAAGGCAGCAGCAACCGATGCGGATGTGATCGCCTTTTGCGGGGTGCGCTTCATGGCTGAGACCGCGAAAATCCTCTCGCCGACCAAGACGGTGATCCTGCCCGATATGGATGCGGGGTGCAGCCTTGAAGACTCCTGCCCGCCCGACAAGTTCGCCGCCTTCCGCGCGCAACATCCAGATCATATCGCGCTCAGCTACATCAACTGCTCGGCGGAGGTGAAGGCGCTCTCGGACATCATCGTTACGTCTTCTTCTGCTGAAATAATCCTTGCCAAGCTCCCTGCCGATCAGAAGATCATCTTCGGGCCGGACCGGCATCTCGGTGGCTATTTGAACCGCAAGACCGGGCGCGATATGCTGCTATGGCCGGGCGTGTGCATTGTGCATGAGGCGTTTTCGGAGACCGAACTGCTCAAGCTCAAGGCTCAGCACCGCCACGCGCCCGTTGCCGCGCATCCCGAATGCCCGCCGCATATTCTCGATCACGCCGATTATGTCGGCAGCACGAGCGGCATTCTCGCCTTTGCCAAGACGAGCCCCGCCGACACGCTGATTGTCGCAACCGAGCCGCACATCATCCATCAGATGACGCTCGCGATGCCGCACAAGACATTCATCGGCGCACCGGGTGCGGACGGCAACTGCAATTGCAATATCTGTCCCTTCATGGCGCTCAATACGCTGGAGAAACTCTATGTGGCGCTGCGCGATTTGCAGCCCCAGATCGAGATGGAGGAGGGGTTGCGCCTGCGCGCAAAGAAATCGCTCGATGCGATGCTGGAGCTGGCGAGTGATAGCGTGGGTAAGGGGGATTTGGGTGGACGGTGATCGTGAAGAGTCAGCTTCGCGATGATAACTATATGGTGCGGTCGAGAAGACTCGAACTTCCACGGGCTTTCGCCCACAACGACCTCAACGTTGCGCGTCTACCAGTTCCGCCACGACCGCACATCAACACCGTACACTGAAGGTGTCCGGCAGGTAGGATGGCGCGCCTAGCAGAGGCGACAAGGCACCGCAATCAAAAAGACATAATTAATGAAGTTGGCTTCAAGGGGCGTTGATATGCATCAGATTCAGCCGAATCTGATCTGAATTCGGCGGTATTCCCGCTTCGGCGCTGTCGATCATGATCGTGCCCCTGGGGGCGATGGTGCGGGAATCCGGCGAGATCGTCCATGAATAGATCACGCGCTCATGTGCATCGAGTAATTCGGCCAGCAAATCGGGGACGCGCTGCGGCCTGTCCGTGGGGTTGATGATTTGTGCGTGGATCGACACATAGGGCGCGCTCGACATCCCGGCTTTGGGGCCACGATCCGTGCTCAAAATCTGTGTGATGAGCGGGGAGTCCGCAACCCCGAAAGGCACTCCGAACCGCGCGAGTATCCCTGGATCGGCAAGATAATATGTGGCCGCGATTCCGCCAATCAGCAGGAGCGAGACCGTGCCGGCAGCGATCGTCCAATGGCGTGTCGGACGACGGCGTGTAAAGGGCGGTTCAGGCGCATAGGAATCGGATGCGTAGGCATCGGAATCCCGATCAGGTACTGAGTCTGCCGTTTCAGAAATGTGCGGCGCGGTCGCAAAGGCGAAGTGCGGCGGCGTGGGTGCTTTTGTCGCATCCGGATCGGGTGCAGTACCGATATCCGCGCGTGCGCTGTCCACAGCTTGCGCAGCAGGCGTCGTCTGTTCCGGTTGATCCGGCAAAGCAGCGTTCACAGAAACCAAGTCTGATCTTGGCGTTTCAAACCAGCTATGACCGCAGGCAGCGCAGCGCACTTGCCGACCCGCACTGCCAATGGCAGAATCAGGCACAAGATATTTTTTTGCGCACGCAGGGCAAACCAAATTCATGCGCAGACCTAAACACGCCTTATGGATGCTTGCAAGTCGCGTGTTGGACTTTAAGAACATTTTCTATGGCCG
>JAGWQR010000097.1 GCA_028869975.1 Alphaproteobacteria bacterium
ACGTGCCGCCAGTTCTCCACGAAGGCGAACCTCACGGCCGCTGGCTCGCGAAGAACTGCGTGGCCTTTTTTAAAATGCCCCTCTCCTCCTTCAGTACGCGGTTCTCCAGGCGCAGCCGCTCGTTCTCCCGAGCCAAATCAGCCTGCGGTGCGGCGCTCGGATCGGCAGGGCGGTAATGCGAAATCCACTTGCGAGCTTTAAACGCTCAAGTGACCGGCACAAAACCGTTACAAGTCCACAGCCGTTGTGCTCCGTGATGGCTCCGCGCCTGAGCCTGTTGCTCAACTCATGCAAATCGACCTAACCAACGAAACGGCTCTAATCGCTACTGGATGAAACTTCAGTGGCAGATCAGTGTCACTGGGCCGAGCAACCCGTTCTGCTGGACATGACGCGGGCCGCCGGGGGGTGCCGCTCCGGGTTGCATCCCGGTCATCCCCGGCGGGCCATCAACAAGATCGCGATCGGCGGGAGCCTTGGCGGTTGGCGGCGGTGGCGGGCCGCCTCCTGCTCCCGGCGCGCCTTCGGGCGGCTTGAACCCGATATTTTCGATATGCTCAGCAATCAGCCGATTGTTGAGTGGGGACGCCACAAGGATTTCGATGCTGTTGCTGCCCGGCATGAGCCAGCGACTGATCTCAATCTCTAATGTGAAGGGGTTGACGATCTGGGTGGGGCCGCGATTGACAATGATTGCCGCCGTCCCTCCTACCGCACCAAGGCTTAGTCTGGCGCGCATGGGGGCTTGGTCAAGGGTGAGCTTTGTCGTGTAGTGCGCCGTGCCCGCCATGCCCTTGCGGTTCGGCAGTTCCGACCAGGGGACAAGTGCATTCATATGGAGCTGTGCAAAATCATGATCGGTCGCGTTCGGCGTGGGGCCGGGCCGCCAATCATCCAGCCCGACTTGCCAGCCGGTGAGAGTGATGCTCTGACGTGGCGGTGCAGGCGTTAGCGTTGGCAGCGCGCCCCGCAATGGCGCGCGCGCAATGATGATCGCTGCTGACTCATTGGGACTGAGCATGAGCCGGAAATGCACACTGACGCCGGATTGCGAAGAGCGAGCGATCTCACGGACCTCCCCCGACCAGAGATCAATCTGATAGGGAGTTCCGGTGCTGTGAATGCCGAGCGTCTGTTCGGTGGGCACGTCGCTGTCATTGAGCAGGAAATAGATGTCGTGCGAAGCCGAGCGCCGATGGATGGCAAGCAGCCGGTGTGGCGCACTCATAGTAAGCGCACTCTCCACACCGAGCGCGGCCAGCGCGGCGGGCACATCATGTTGTGGGTCAACGCGCCGGACATTGGGGAGCGCCTGCAATCGCACCATGATCGCCTTCACTTGCGCGTCCGACGTTTGATGATCCTTCCACCCCCGCGTGCGCTGCGGCACGCCGCCGACGATCACGATTGGCAATCCGGCACGTGCAAAGCCGAGCAACTTCTCCGCAACCGACACATCAATCGCCTCCACTGCATTGAGCACGAGCGCGCGATAAGCCGGCCCCTCGGGACACAGCCGCCCGCCCGCCACATGCATCTGCGGCCAATCGAACAGCTCCATCGCCGGATAGTTGAAGGTATAACCCGCATGGAGCACCGCCTGGCTGGTGAGCGGCGCGCCCAGCACCGCCAGATCGCAGGTGTTCTGCCCCTGCCGCAGCAGATGCTGCATCCGGCCAATCGCGGCGGTCATCCCCGGAGCCATCACCCAGTTGGGATCACGCGGTCCCCAGTCATTGCCAATCGAGCGCCCGAATGCCGAAAAACCCGGCCAGGTCGCGCCCGGGGCATCTTCATAAGAGAAACCATGCAGCATCATTTGGTTGGCGCCGCCGATCATATCACGCTGGAGCATGTAGATCAGGTCGCGCCAGGTCGCGACATGTGCCTGTCCTTTGACGAATGTGCCTGCCTCGTCAGAGAGCAGCTTTGAGCCCGCCACATCACGCCCCGCCGCCATCCGCCGCCAGCCATGAATGTCGTTGCCGTTGTCACCCTCAGGGATGGCCGCGACCGCCGCCGCCAGCCCGGAATTGATGTCGCCGCCGGTCGGTTGCACGCGAAACTTCATGCCATAGCGCGCGGCCCAGGTGTTGAGCCCCTTAATCCGGTAATCGACATACATGGCGTTGAGCACGGTGTTGACATCATGGCGCAGGCGCGCGGCATCGACATCGGCGAACCTGAACAGCACCGGCCTGCCACCCCCGCCGATCATATCGTCAAATGTTAATGCGCGCGAGACGAGCAGCGCGAGATAGGGCGTGAGATCATAACCCGCGCGCCGCACAAATTCGCGCAGCAGCGTCGGTGTCCAGGGGCATGTGACCGAAAGTTCGATCGAATCCTCGAAGAATGCCCCGCCGGTGCGCCGCAGCAGAGCCTTGATGCGGTCTTTAAGCAGGTGCGTTTCCCAAAAGCGGGTAAGCGCCTGCACGGCTGTCGGGCCATAAATATCGAGCACATAGGGCGTCGGGTGCGCAAGCATTGACGTGACCTTGTTCATCCCGAACATATTCTGGATTTGCCCGGTGCCGCGCTGCCAGAAGCTTAAGACCAGCCATTTTCCACCCTCCGGTGCGCGCCAGTTGAGCACGTCCCGCGTAATATAGCCAGTGAGGTCGATCAAACTGGCCGCGTCGAGCAGCGGCGGCGCGCCTGCCTTCTCCTCAAGCACCCGGAAGGCCTGCACCGCAATGAGTTCGGGCGTGACCGGCGGATGCTCGTTCTGCACCGCGAGCCAGCCCGAAGGTCGGGGCTGCACCGGCGGCGGCACCGCACCCGAAAAGGCCGCGCCACCCTCGACGTGCGCCAGTCCATGCACCAGCTCTTTGGCGGCGGCGTCATCATCGGGCACAACACCGGGCACGCCGGTCGGCCAGTGTGGGCCAACGGTGAGCGAGGCGGCAATGCCCTTTGCAGCGGCTTCCTCAAGCGCCGCTTCCACCCCCGCAATCCAGCGCGGCGTCGCCCAGCCAAATTCCTTGGGGTCAATCGGCACCTGGATGCTGTCGCGGACATCGGCGATTTCAAAGCCACCGAACCCGGCATCGGCGATGATTCCGGCTTCGCGCCTGACCACTTCCGGGTTAATCGTGCCGCCGGGCCACCACCAGCGGATTTGCGGGCGTGAAGATTTGGGCGGGTTGCGCATCGCGGCGACCAGATCATCGGCGGTGCCCGTGCTGGCCAGCCCATTGCTGAATGGCACCAGCGGCGACAGTCCAGCCGCACCGGTTGCCTTGATCAAGTCCCGCCGGTTGATCGTCATTTTTGCTCCTATGCTGCGCGCTTGATTACCGATCCCAGAAAAATTTCAGCCGCCCCGATTTGCGCCGTTGCTGGTACATCTTGATGTACATCCACATGCCCGAGATCGCGAAAAACAGCAGCGTCAGCCCAATCACCATGCTAATCAACTGCCCTACCGGTCCGAACATCTCGCCGTTATGCAGCCGCAACAGCAAATGGTGCAGCCAGATCGGGTCGGGTTTGCTATCACCCGGATGTGTGCTGATATTGGGTGGACGCGCGCCCGGTTGTGACCCGCCGGGCCCGGCAAGCCCAGGTGAGGGCTTGCCAATCCCCTTGCTGATCCATTGCTCGGCAGTCAGGGCGATGCCTGTACCCGCGACAAAGATCAGCAATAGCGAGAAGATGATGCCCAGCCAGCGGTGCCATTTACGCATAATGAATATCCATCCTCACCACGCCGTCGCGCCGGCATCGATAGCTATGTCCGCGCCGGTCACATACCCGGCTTCATCCGAGGCAAGCCAGGTGGCGCAATAGGCAATATCTCGTGGATCGCCCAGCCGCTTGATCATGTTCTTGGCGAGTACCTGCGCTTTGAACGCCGGATCGCGCGCGAGATGATCGCGCGTCGCCGCTGTCTGAATGAAGCCCGGCGCAATCGTGTTGGCGCGAATGCCATGCGGCGCACCCTCCATTGCCAGTTGCCGCGTCATCGCCAGCACCCCGCCTTTGCCCGCACAATGCGCGAGCGCGGGAGAGCCTTCGAGTGCATGATGCGCATTAGCCGAGGCGAAGTTGATGATGCTCGCCGCCCCGCTCGCTTTCAGCATTGGCCAGAGCGCGCGGGTAATCAGGAACACAATATCAATCTCGCCGCGCAATGTTTCCTGCCACTGCGCATAGCTCATCGCTTCGATCCATTGGAAATGGGCGAAGGCTGCGGCGTTGACGAGAATGTCCAGTTTGATATGCTCGCGCGTAATGTCGGCGGCGAGTGCCGTCACCGCCGCCTCATCGAGCAGATCGCACTGTCGCACATCCCCAGCGCGATCAACCGGAATCACGGTTGCGCCTGCTTCCGCAAACATCGCCGCACAGCCATGCCCGATGCCGTTGGCGGCACCGGTGACGAGCGCAATCTTGCCCTGAAGACGTTTGGAACTCATTGCGGCGGTGGCCCCGGTGGCGGGCCATTTTTCATCTTCGCGCTCATCATTTTGTCAAACGCCTTGAATTCCTCAACCGTCAGCTTGCCATCGCCATTGATGTCGATACCCCTGGGCGCGGCGTTGGTATCATAATCTTCCTGCGTTACATAGCCACGCCCCTTCTCGAACATGTTGAACGAGGACCAGGGCAGCCCGGCGGCGGCCCATTCGGCGCGACTCATCTGGCCATCATGGTTCGTGTCAACCGCCTGCACCACCGGCGTAAAATCAGGATTGCCGGGCAGGCGTGTCCATCGATGTTTGGGGGTGCTGGCCTCCCGCCGGACAGTTGAACACGCGCCCAAACTGCAACATACTAAAATTGCCAACGCCAGCCTCACTTGGGGATTTCCTGATCGCAGTTGCAGTTATTATAGGTGTCGCCGAACGTGTAATAAGGCCGGGGCAGATTGGGCCAGATAACGCTGGCGCGTTGCGGGCTATAGGGCTTGTAGCTGAAGATCGGTTTCTTGAAGCCCGGCGGCATCGCGCCTCCCATCCGCTCACCTGCCTCGCCATTCGTCGGCCTGAGCGGTTCACGCAAGGCGAGCGCGCCAAGCTGCCCGTTCAAGCGCTCAAGCATCGAATCAGGCAAAGTGGGCGTGAAATCATACGCCATTTGCAGGTGCCAGATTTTCCAGACACCATCTTCTTTCACAAAATCACCGCCATATTTCTCCCAGAAGAAGATTGATTGCAGCTTGATCTTGCCGTTCACATAAATTGGCATCACGCCCATACCCGGCGAATACCAGGCGCCCTGCGCGGTCTTGCCGTCTCCCGAAATCTCAACCATCATCGTCGTGCTGGTGTGCATCACCCATTCGGCGCCCGCGCCATAATTTTCGGGCACGTCTTTCACCGTCGGGTCAACTTTAGCAAGATTTTTTACCCCCGCCTCAGCATCGCTATGGCTTTTCATGCCATAGGCGTTGCGCACGGTCTCAAGACCATACATCACCCAATCGGGTGAGCCGAAGGTGGCGGTGGAGGCGTATTTGCCCGCGCGCGAGACCCAGTAATTGTCGAGCTCTTCAAGATTGCGCCCGGCCGCGTGCATATATTCATGGCGGCTCATCAGATTCTGGATGGCCCAACTATCAGCCGCGCGCTCGCCATCTGAAATGGTCGGGCGTCCCCTGGCGACGGCGTCATGGGTTTGCAATGGTGCAATGGACAGGTTCTGCGCCGAGGTGCCCGTAGCGAGCATGGTCGCGGCAAAGCCGAGCAATTTGATCATTTTCATAGTCCGTTCCTTTCTTAGAATTTGAATTCGGTGGTCAGCCCCCAAGTGCGCGGTGGCGACACAAAGCGCCGGTAGAGCGGGAACAGGCCGGTGGTCTGGGCCTTGTTCTCGATATTATCGACAAAAACGCCAACAGACCAATGATCCCCGGCGGATGAATAACGCAGATTGGCGTTGGTTACTGTATAGCTGTCCTGGAATGCACCCGGCAGATATTGTTCTGGCGTTAAATACTGGCCCGAACTCCAGATCATCGTGACTCCGGCGTTAACCTTGCCGTCAAGCACATTGAAGTCCTGGTTAAACCCAGCCATGCCCGACCAGTCCGGCGAATTTTGTATCTGGTTGCCGTCGAGCGCAAACGGATAACCGGTGGTGCACCGGGGGTCCTGCGCTTCGGTTGCAATAAACGGATTTTGCGCCAGGCACGCATGACCGTAGCGCGCATGCAGATAGGTGGCATTACCGATGAAATGGCCGCCTCGCCATGGCAGGAAATTCCATTCGGCTTCGAGGCCGTAGATATGGGTTGGCCCCGCATTGGAGACCACGCCGAAGATCGATGCGGTCTGGCCGGAAGTGCCGAGCGGCAGGTCGGTCGGCACCGAGTATTGATAGTTTTTATACTGGTAATAGAAACCATCGAAATTGAACGTCAGTCTATTATCAAAAAACCGGTTCTTGATGCCTATCTCATAAGCCGTCAGATGTTCTGGCTGGAAAGTCACCTGCGGTACCGTATAGTTGATGCCGCCCTG
>JAGWQR010000098.1 GCA_028869975.1 Alphaproteobacteria bacterium
GCCAGGGTGGATCTTGTTCTGGATGCCATCCAGCCCCGCCATCATCAGTGCCGCGTAGCACAGATAGGGGTTGGCCATCGCATCGGGGAAGCGCACTTCCACACGCTTGGCTTTCTTGCCCGCACCATAAGGAATGCGGCACGACGCCGAGCGGTTGCGCGCCGAGTAAGCGAGCAGCACCGGCGCTTCAAAGCCCGGCACAAGGCGCTTGTAGCTGTTCGTGCTCGGGTTCGAGAAGGCGTTGATCGCCTTGGCGTGCTTGATGACGCCGCCGATGAAATAGAGGCACATTTCGGAAAGGCCCGCATATTCATTGCCCGCGAACAGCGGCTCGCCGCCCTTCCAGAAGCTCATATGCGTGTGCATCCCCGAGCCGTTATCATCCTTGATCGGCTTGGGCATGAAGGTTGCGGTCTTGCCATAGGCAGCCGCCACCTGGTGCACGACATATTTGTAAATCTGCATCCTGTCAGCGGTTTGCGTCAGTGTGCCGAAGGTCAGGCCGAGTTCGTGCTGGGCGGCGGCGACTTCATGGTGATGCTTGTCGCACGGCAGGCCCATTTCGAGCATGGTCGAGACCATCTCACCACGAATGTCCATCGCGGAATCGACAGGCGCAACCGGGAAATAGCCGCCCTTGGCGCGGGGGCGATGGGCCAGATTGCCGGTTTCATATTTGGTGCCGGTGTTGGTGGGCAGTTCGATGTCGTCGATCGCATAATAGCTGGTGTTGTAGCTGTTCTCGAAGCGGACATCATCGAACATGAAGAATTCGGCTTCCGGGCCGACATAAACCGTGTCGCCCACGCCCGATTCCTTCAAGAAAGCTTCGGCGCGCTTGGCGGTGGCACGCGGGTCACGCGCATAAAGCTCACCGGTTGACGGCTCGACAATATCGCAGAAGATAATCATCATCGGCGTGGCGCTGAACGGATCGACATAGACCGCATCGAGATCGGGCTTCAGAATCATGTCGCTCTCGTTGATCGCCTTCCAGCCTGCGATTGACGAACCATCGAACATCAGGCCATCGTTGAGTTCATCCTCGCCGATCACGCCCGAGCACATCGTCAGATGCTGCCACTTACCCTTGGGGTCGGTGAAGCGCAGATCGACCCATTCGATCTCCTTTTCCTTGATTTCATTGAGAACATCTTTTGCAGAGGCCATGGAATCTACCTTTCTTGGGGTTGAATGGGTTAGAGCGCGTCGGTGTCGCGTTCGCCGGTGCGGATGCGGTAAGCGCCTTCGATGGTGGAAACAAAAATCTTGCCGTCGCCGATCCGGCCGGTATGCGCGGCCTGCATGATCGCTTCGACCGCCGGGGTGACAATTGCATCATCCACCACGACTTCGAGCTTCACCTTCGGCAGAAAATCGACGACATATTCGGCACCACGATACAGTTCGGTATGGCCTTTCTGACGGCCGAAGCCCTTGGCCTCCAGCACGGTAATGCCGGTGACACCCACTGCCTGCAACGCGTCCTTCACCTCATCGAGCTTGAACGGTTTGATGATCGCTTCGATCTTCTTCATAGTGTGCTGCGCGCCCCTTAAACGCTGATTCTGGATCATAGGCAGGATGCACTATGAATCGCAAGTTTCGCGCTGCAACAATGCCATATTTTGTCATTTTGTGCGTCGAAAATGGGCAAATCGTGGTGAATTGCGCACAAAATGGGCAATTCAGCCACGTAATGACGCCGTAAACACCTCGCAGCCCGTTTCGGTAATCCCGATTGAATGCTCGAACTGCGCCGAGAGTGAGCGATCCCGCGTCACCGCTGTCCAGCCATCATCGAGCAGTTTCACATCGGCGCGGCCGATATTGATCATCGGCTCGATCGTAAAAAACATGCCGGGTTTGAGCTCCGGCCCGGTGCCGGCGCGCGCGGCATGAACCACTTCGGGCGCATCATGGAACAGTCGCCCCACCCCATGCCCGCAAAAATCGCGCACCACGCCGTAACGGTGCTTCTCGGCATGGCGCTGGATCGCCGCACCAATATTGCCGAGATGCGCGCCGGGCTTTGCAGCCGCGATCCCGGCCTCCAAGCATTCAAGCGTCACCTCGATCAGCTTGCGTGCCTTGATCGGCACATTGCCCACGCCCCAGGTGCGGTTGGTGTCGCCGTGCCAGCCATCGAGCACCGGCGTGACATCGACATTGACAATGTCGCCCTCCACCAGCTTCTTTTCGCCCGGGATGCCATGACACACGACATGGTTGATCGAGGTGCAGCAGCTATGCGTGAAGCCGCGATAATTGAGCGTGGCCGGATACGCGCCCCCCGCCAGCGTCATCTCGCGCACAATATCGTCGATTGCGCCGGTGGTGATACCGGGTTTGATGATGTCATCGAGCGCATCGAGAATGCTCGCCGCCAGCTTGCCCGCCGCGCGCATCCCCGCAAAGCCTTCCGGCCCATGCAGCTTGATGGCATTGGTGCGGGCGAGCTGCGGCTCGGTATCAGTGACAGTGACATAGGAATACATGGGGGGAATATAAGCGATGCGCATCCCTGTGTCACTATCGGGATTACGCGCCCCCCATCCCCACTATCTCAGCCCACTCCGTGTCGGTCACCGGAGACACGCTCAGGCGGAACTGGCGGAACATGGCCATATCGGCCAGCTTGGGATTCGCCTTCATGCTGGCGAGCGTAACGGGCACGGCCAGTCGCCGCACCGGCGCCACATCGACACAGGGGAACTTGCCCTTGGCGTCAGACGGATCGATATAATGCGTGCCGACCACCTGCATGATCCCGATCACGGCAAGGTCTTCCACGCTATGATAAAAGAACGCCTCATCGCCGATTTTCATACTGCGCAGATAGATCGCCGCCTGATGGTTGCGCACCCCATCCCAGCGGGTTTTGCCGTCGCGCACCAAGTCAGCATAGCCATATTTGGCGGGTTCGGATTTCATCAGCCAATGGGCCATCGTACAGGTCTCCTTGCGGGTCGGAAAATTATTTACGGCCCCCTTGCAAAAGCGCAAGATGTGGTGCGCTGGCGAGTCTCCGTGAAGCGAGTCGATTTTGCGACGAGTTGAGTCATGAAAACGTCATTAACCCTCTTGCGCTTTTTTCCGGGTATGACACTATAGCTGGTGTTCGGTGCAAAGGGGCAACCCAATACGTTGTGATATAATCCAGAATGGCAGTTTTCTGCCCTGGCTGAGGATTCGTCCTAATTCGGTGCAATCCGAAGCTTGTGTCGCCGCGTAATTACGTCGCCCTGCCGATAGAAATATGTTAGACAGGGGGGCTCTCCCCAAGTCGAACATTATGCGAACATTTATGTAGACATTGCGCTTGGTTGAGGGGTAAAAGATGGCAGAGTTTAGGGATACCGGAGTTATGGCGCGCGAGGATGAAGCGATAACGGTGGCGGATGTGCTGGCGGCAACCAAGCCGGCGGCGCCTGTGCATGATGCTCCGATCGATTCGAAAACTGTAATCAGGCCCAAATATGCCGTAACGACCGATACAACGCGTGACGCGCTCCTCACCGATTTCGGCAAGGAGACGCTGGTGGATCGCTATCTGCTCCCTGGCGAATCCTATCAGGATCTGTTTGCGCGCGTGGCGGCTGCCTATGCCGATGATGCAGACCATGCCCAGCGCCTCTATGATTATATCTCGAAGCTGTGGTTCATGCCCGCAACGCCGGTGCTCTCAAACGGTGGCACCGGGCGCGGTCTGCCCATCTCCTGCTATCTCAATTCGGTCGATGATTCGCTTGAAGGCATTGTCGGCACCTGGAACGAAAATGTCTGGCTGGCGAGCCGGGGCGGCGGCATCGGCACCTATTGGGGCAAGGTGCGCGGCATTGGCGAGCCGGTGGGTCTCAATGGCAAGACCAGCGGCATCATTCCGTTCGTGCGGGTGATGGACTCGCTCACGCTGGCGATCAGCCAAGGCTCGCTGCGGCGCGGTTCGGCGGCCTGCTATCTCGACATCTCGCACCCCGAGATCGAGGAATTCCTCGAAATCCGTAAACCCTCGGGCGATTTCAACCGCAAGGCGCTCAATCTCCATCATGGCGTGCTCTTGACCGATGCCTTCATGGCAGCAGTGCGTGATGGTGCAGCGTGGCAGCTCACCAGCCCGAAAGATGGTTCGGTGCGCGCGTCGGTTGATGCACGCGCGCTGTTCCAGAAGCTGGTTGAAACCCGCCTGGCGACTGGCGAGCCCTATATCGTCTTTGCCGATCATGTGAACAAGGCGATGCCGCGCCATCATCGCGAGCTCGGCCTCAAAGTCTCGACCTCGAACCTGTGCTCGGAAATTACCCTGCCCACCGGCCGCGACCATCTGGGGCATGACCGCACCGCCGTATGCTGCCTCTCTTCGCTCAACCTTGAAACCTGGGATGAGTGGTCAGCCGACAAGCAGTTTATCGAGGATGTCATGCGCTTCCTCGATAATGTGTTGCAGGATTATATCGATCGCGCCCCGACCGAAATGGCGCGCGCCAAATACTCGGCCAGCCGCGAGCGCTCGGTCGGCCTCGGCGTGATGGGTTTTCACTCGTTCCTGCAAGCCCGGAGCCTGCCCTTTGAAGGCGCGATGGCGAAATCGTGGAACCTGCGCATCTTCAAGCATATCGCGGCGAAGGTGAATGAAGCGTCGATGCTGCTCGCCACGACACGCGGTGCCTGCCCCGATGCCGAGGAGCGCGGGGTGATGGAGCGCTTCAGTTGCAAGACCGCGATTGCGCCCACCGCAAGCATCAGCATCATCTGCGGCGGCGCCTCGGCGTGCATCGAGCCAATCCCGGCGAACATCTATACACACAAGACATTGTCGGGCAGCTTTGTCGTCAAGAACCCGCATCTGAAAAAGCTGCTCGCCGAAAAGAGCAAGGATTCGGAGACGATCTGGAACTCGATCCTCGAGCAGGGCGGTTCGGTGCAACATCTCGATTTCCTGTCGCCCGAGGAGAAGGACGTGTACAAAACCAGCTTTGAGATTGACCAGCGCTGGCTGATTGAGCTCGCCGCCGATCGCACGCCCTATATCGATCAGGCGCAATCCCTGAACCTGTTCATCCCCGCCGATGTCGAGAAATGGGATTTGCTGATGCTGCACTTCCGCGCCTGGGAACTGGGGATCAAATCGCTCTATTATCTGCGGAGCAAATCGATCCAGCGCGCGGGCTTCGCCGGCGGCGTGGAGGCGGACAACACCATCGACCTGCGCCAGATCGAGGTTGAAGTGAAGGACTATGATGAGTGCCTGGCGTGTCAGTAGAGAGTCATGCCGCAGCCGATTTGAAGAACTTCGCCGCTGGGCGCAAGTATAAGACAATTCTCGCTGATCCGCCTTGGCAATTTCAGAATCGGACAGGCAAGATCGCGCCGGAGCATCGTCGGCTGTCGCGTTATTCAACGATGAATATGGATGAGTTGATGCAACTCCCAGTCAGCGGGTTAGCTGCGGACACTGCACATCTTTATTTGTGGGTACCGAATGCCTTGCTGCCCGAAGGGCTAGCTTTGATGAATGCTTGGGGCTTCAATTATAAATCAAATCTTGTCTGGCATAAATTGCGCAAAGACGGTGGTTCTGACGGACGCGGTGTGGGTTTTTATTTTCGTAACGTTACCGAGATTATCTTATTCGGCGTTCGTGGCAGGAATGCCCGAACCCTGCAACCAGGCCGAACCCAGGTGAATTATCTCGGGACACGAAAACGTGAGCATAGCCGTAAGCCTGACGAGCAATATGAACTTATTGAGTCTTGCAGTCCGGGGCCGTATCTTGAATTATTCTCGCGCGGCACACGCAAAGGTTGGAATGTGTGGGGCAATCAGGCAGATGGCGACTATCAGCCGACGTGGGATACTTATGCGCACAATTCGGCATCAGAATTAGTTGCGGCAGAATAGTCGTGGTCACGGATCATCTTATCCCCTTCGACATTTCTGACGCCTATGAAGTGCATGAATGGCGAAACGCAGTCGGTGTCCTCACCACCGCTTGTGTTGCGGAGTGGGAGGAAATTCAGGCAGCTCTTCGTGCATTCAAATTGTTGAGAAGTGAGGTTGTGGCCGCTGGTGGCAACCGCTCCAGCATCGTGGAGCGTTTGGAAAACCCGCTCAAAGAGGCGGGCTGGGTCGAAAGAAAGTTTGCCACTTCCATTGTGGTTGATGGCCACGCAACGGAATCACCAACGCATAGCGTCGATTGCTTCAAAGGGCGTGTTGCGCTGGAAGTTGAGTGGAACAACAAAGACCCATTTTATGATCGCGATCTAAACAACTTCCGCTTATTGTTTGATCTTCAGGTCATAGATGTCGGTATCATCATTACGCGCTCGTCAGAGCTACAAACCATATTCAACGCACTCGGCAAGGGCAGTAGTTATGGCAATTCGACCACACATATGGGCAAGCTACTGCCTCGCTTACGCGGCGGCTCTGGCGGCGGCTGCCCGATAGTTGTATTTGGAATAAGCAAAAATATTTACGTCGAAGACTAGCACAAAATCACAGGAGCCCACCATGTCCCTCACCGAAGCCCGTCTGCAATACAAGCCCTTTGAATATCCCTGGGCCTATGATTTCTGGAAGCGCCAGCAGCAGGTGCACTGGATGCCCGAGGAAGTGCCGCTGGGCGAGGATTGCCGCGACTGGGCGCAAAAGCTCACCGATCATGAGCGCAACCTGCTCACGCAAATTTTCCGCTTCTTCACGCAGGCAGATGTCGAGGTGCAGAATTGCTATCATGAGCAATATGGCCGCGTGTTCAAGCCGACCGAAGTCAAGATGATGCTCGCTGCGTTCAGCAATATGGAAACAATCCACATCGCCGCCTACTCGCACCTGCTCGACACAATCGGGATGCCAGAGAGCGAATATGGCATGTTCCTGCAATATAAGGAAATGAAGGACAAGCATGATTACTTAAGCACCTTCGGCGTCGATAGCGATGAGGACATTGCCCGCACGCTCGCCATGTTCGGCGGCTTCACCGAGGGGCTGCAACTCTTCGCCAGCTTCGCGATGCTGATGAATTTCCCGCGTTTCAACAAGATGAAGGGCATGGGCCAGATCGTTTCGTGGAGCGTGCGCGACGAAAGCCTGCACTGCGAGGGGATTACCCGCCTGTTTCATGCATTCGTCAAGGAACGCGACTGCCTGACCAAGGCGGTGAAGGAGGATATCCTCGATTGCTGCCAGAAGACCGTGCGGCTCGAAGATGCGTTCATTGATCTCGCCTTCGAGCAAGGCCCGGTGCCTGGCATGGCGCCCAAGGAGATCAAGAAATATATCCGCTACATTGCCGACTGGCGGCTCGGCCAGCTTGGTTTTGCGCCGATTTATATGATTGATGATCACCCGCTGCCCTGGCTTGCGCCCCTGCTCAACGGGGTGGAGCACGCCAACTTCTTTGAAACCCGCGCGACCGAATATTCCAAGGCAGCGACGCGCGGCAACTGGAACGAGGTGTGGGACGCGTTCGACACCCGCAAGGCCGCCAAGACCGCCTCACAAGCTGCCAATGATGGCGCGGATGGGGCTGGCAGCGCTGGCGAGGCGGAAGCCGATATGTTCGCAACGGCGGGAGTGGCTGCGGAGTAGCCTCCCACAAACTCCCCTCTTGCACGAGCGGCGCGGGAGCATTAGGGGCACATGAGGAAACAGGAATAACCGTTAAACAGAGGAACTCATATGAGCGATACCGCAGACCGCGTAAAAAAAATTGTTGTCGAACACCTGGGCGTTGATGCCGACAAGGTGACCGAGGACGCGAGCTTCATCGATGATCTGGGCGCGGACAGCCTTGACATTGTTGAGCTGGTGATGGCGTTCGAGGAAGAATTCAGCGTGGAAATTCCCGACGATGCCGCCGAGAAAATCTCGACCGTGAAAGATGCGATTGCTTATATCGATTCGCACAAGGGCTGAAGCGAGCCGACCCGGACAGGCGCGCTTGCACCTGATTACCCAGCGCCGCTTGATTGCGTGCGCACACGAAGCTAAAAGCGGCGTTCCGGACGGCGGAACGCCGTTTTCATTTGCAGAACAACGGAGAAATTTATGCGCCGGGTAGTCGTCACAGGATTGGGTCTGGTCACGCCCCTCGGCGCAGATGTGGAAACAACATGGGCGAATATCCTCGCGTCGAAATCGGGCGCCGGAAAAATAACGCGCTTTGACGCTGCCGAGCACAAATGCCGCATCGCGTGTGAGGTAAAACCTACCGATCATCCCTACGGCTTTGATGCAGGCAAGCGCGTGGATCACAAAATCCAGCGGCAGGTCGATCCGTTCATCGTCTATGGCATCGACGCGGCAGGACAGGCGCTGGAAGATGCTGGCCTGACCGAGATGTCCGAAACCGAACGGCTGCGCGCGGGCTGCTCGATCGGCGCCGGCATTGGCGGGCTGCCCGGCATTGAGAGCGAGTCGCTGGTGCTCGCCGAAAAGGGGCCGGGGCGCGTCTCGCCACACTTCGTCCATGGCCGCCTGATTAACCTGATTTCGGGGCAGGTCAGCATCAAATATGGGCTGATGGGGCCGAACCACGCCGTCGTCACCGCTTGCTCGACCGGGGCACACTCGATTGGTGACGCCGCGCGGATGATCCGTGATGATGACGCCGACATCATGCTCGCGGGTGGCGCTGAAAGCACGATCTGCCCGATCGGCATTGCTGGTTTTGCACAGGCGCGCGCGCTCTCGACCGGCTTCAACGATACACCCGAAAAGGCCAGCCGCCCGTATGACCAAGCTCGCGAC
>JAGWQR010000099.1 GCA_028869975.1 Alphaproteobacteria bacterium
CAGCGGCGTCAGATCAATACCGTCCGCGAGTGGATCAATCGCCGCTGCCTCGTCCGCGCTCGCCACCTGAATCAGGCAAAGCAGTGGCCAATAGGTATTTTCACGCATGAATTCGGTATCGACGCAGATAAAGTCGGCTTGTGCCAGTCGTGTGCACAAATTCTCAAGCTCGACAGTTGTGGTTATCATTGGGTGAACCTGCATTACGCCGCTATAGCGCGGTGCGCGCGCTTGACAATCGCTGATCGAGACGCTTTCAGGCGTGCAATCCAAAGAAAGACGCTTATGCACATCTATCGCTCCCATACCTGCGCCCAGTTGCGCGCTGCTGACGTTGGCCAAACTGTTCGCCTGTCAGGCTGGATTCACCGCAAGCGCGACCATGGCAACCTCGTGTTTATTGATCTGCGCGATCATTATGGCCTGACGCAGATCGTCACCGATGTAGATGCACCCGCGTTCAAAGCGCTTGAGAAATTGCGTGCCGAGAGTGTGGTGACGATCACCGGCGAGGTGGTGGCGCGTTCTGCGGAAACGAAAAATCCAAACCTGCCGACCGGCGCAATTGAGGTCAAGGCGCTCGAGGTGACGGTTCAATCGCAGGCGTCCGAATTGCCGATGCCGGTGTTCGGTGATGCGGAGTATCCGGAAGATATCCGCCTGAAATACCGCTATCTTGACCTGCGGCGCGAGAAGCTCCACGCCAATATCCTGCTGCGTTCTGCAGTGATTGCGAGCTTGCGCCAGCGGATGATCGCGCAAGGCTTCACCGAGTTTCAAACGCCGATCCTGACCGCGTCCAGCCCCGAAGGTGCGCGCGATTACCTGGTGCCGAGCCGGGTGCATCCGGGCAAATTCTATGCGCTGCCGCAGGCGCCGCAGATGTTCAAGCAGTTGCTGATGGTGGCGGGCTTTGACCGCTATTTCCAGATTGCGCCCTGCTTTCGTGATGAAGATGCCCGCGCCGACCGCTCACCCGGCGAGTTCTACCAGCTTGATTTCGAGATGAGCTTTGTGACGCAGGAAGATGTGTTCAACGCGATCGAGCCGGTGCTGCACGGCGTGTTCGCGGAATTTGCCGGCGGGCGCACGGTGAGCCCGGCGCCGTTCCCGCGGATCTCCTATGCCGATGCGATGCTGCGCTATGCCAGCGACAAGCCCGATCTGCGCAACCCGATCG
>JAGWQR010000100.1 GCA_028869975.1 Alphaproteobacteria bacterium
ACGCCTTCAAGCACCATCAGGCGGTCATCGAGGAGTATTACGCGACCCGCGAGCCGTGGCGCGCGATGCACCTCGTTTGCGGTGCCCAGGCCGCGGCGATCTCGTTCGGCAAGAACATGGCCGTCTACGAAGAGATGGTCGAGCTGTTCCACATGGCGGCCGAATAGCGCCGCCGCGATCGCCCACGCAACGCGCCGCGGCTCATCCCGCGGCGCGTTTTTTATCGGAAAGACGCCGGCTCACGGACCCGCCCGAAATCGTCAAAGGCGGCAGGCATGGAGCGGGTGAAGGGAATCGAACCCTCGTCGTAAGCTTGGGAAGCTTCTGCTCTGCCATTGAGCTACACCCGCGCGTGGGAAACCCGCGCATAAGCGCACGCGACATACCGGTCAAGCCAGCGAGGCCTATATGTTCACACAATCTGCCGCGCGGCTCAGTGGCGTGGCCGCACTCACACTTGGATGGCGCCCTCATGAATTCTGGGCGAGCACACCCGCCGAACTTGCCTGTATTGTCGATGCGATGAACGGGCAAACCGATACCACGCCTTCGCGCGATGAAATCAAAACACTTTTGGAGATGTTTCCCGATGAACCAGGTTATTGATTCGCTCGTTGTGCAGGTGCGTGGTGATACCCAGACCTTTGCCAGCGATGTCGCCAACATGCGCGCGCAGCTTGATGGGCCGCTGGGGGCGAGTATCGATGCGGCGGGCAATCGCATAGAAACCAGCCTTGCCCACGCGATTGCCACCGGCAACCTGAGCTTCAAATCACTCGAAGCGACGGCACTCGCTGCACTGGCCAATATCGCGACTACGGCGGTCAAGCTGGGGCTGGACAGCATCTTTGGTGGCAGTGGAAATGGATTGGGCGGCAGCAGCGCGGGCGGCGGTCTGCTTACCGGGCTGACTTCGCTAATCGGCGGATTGTTTGGATCGCCGGGGCGCGCTACTGGCGGGCCGGTATCGCCCGGCCAGCCCTATATGGTCGGCGAAAATGGTCCGGAATTGTTTGTACCGACGTCCGCCGGGAATATCGCGACTGGCGGCCAGTTGAGCGCCAGCACTGCGCGTGCGCTCAACGTCTCGATCAATGTCAATGCGCCCGCAGGAAGCGCGCCCGATCTGCTCGGTGCATCATCACGGCAGGTGGCGCGCGCGGTGCGTCAGGCGCTGTTGCAGGATAATTGATATGGCCTTCTGGCTTTGCGCCCAGCGTCACACGCAGGACAGCGCGTTTATAAAGCGCTTCGATCCGCGCTTCTGGACGGTCGATTTCCCGCGCCCGATGATGGCGGCGGTGACCACCCCGGCGTCCGATACCCTGCGCGTTGATGCGGTATTCTACAACCAGAATGACCTGTGCGGGCTGATCTGGTGGGCTTCCGATTCGTATGACCATCCGCTGCTGGCTTATGAGACGAGCAATGATTTTTCAGGCTGCGTGCTCGCGTTCCAATGGCAGTCATCGGGCGTGCTCGCGCTTGATGCAGCGAACGGCCCGACGCTGACGATCGAGGGCTTTGATGCGAGCGGTGCGGCGCAGACCTGGTATATAAGGCTGTGGAATTATGCGGCGGCGGGAAGCACCAACACCAATGCCGCGATCAGCCTGGATTTCAGTAACCTGATCGCGGGCTGGAGCATAACCGGTGGCACACCGATCTACACCGGCAATATCACCCGCATGTTCATCTCGCTGGTGCCCGCCGGATACACCAACGCCGCCGCGCCTTTGAGTGCGTCGCAAGAGGCGTGGGTGACGCTGACGGGAATGAAGTGCGATGGCCCGGGATCGACGTTGACCATCGGCGATGTGCTGCTGCCCCCGCACGCACTCTCTATCGCAACCGGCTATGACGATGCCTATAACCAGTCCCCGGCGCGGCTGCTGCGCAATGCGTTTGCCTTGGGCTATCGCGGGGACATCAATCATTATGTCGGGATGAGCCATTATCCCCGGCTGGAGGCTAACTCCGGCGGCTGGTATGCATCGCTTAGCGGCGGTGTGCTCAATGTCGCGACGACCGCCTGGCATACCGACTTTACCGGGAAGGCGAAGGCGAAGGGCTATGGCCTGATCCTGTCACTGTCTTATGAGCTGCTCGACCAGTATTGCTGGGGCGACTGGAAGCAGGTTGATGCAACCGGCGCCCACGCGCAGACCGGCTACACGCCACCCTCGACCTTGCTCAGCCCCGCCAATGCCAACGCGATGAGCTATCTGCATCTGGTGGCCGTGGCGTTTGTCGGCATTGCGGTAGCGGCGGGGCTGACCCCGAAATTCCAGGTTGGTGAGCCGTGGTGGTGGGTGCAGCCCGATGGCGCGATCTGCCTTTATGATGCGGCGGCGAAAGCGGCGCTAGGCGGAGCGCCGGTCATAATCCAGAACGTGCGTGTCACCACACTCACCACGGCACAACAGACGCTGCTTGACCAGGCCGGGGCGCTGCTGAGTGCTTCAACGGCGGCGCTGATTGGGGCGGTGAAGACGGCGTATCCGACGACCAAAACCCACCTACTCACCTATTTGCCGACCAA
>JAGWQR010000101.1 GCA_028869975.1 Alphaproteobacteria bacterium
AACCCTGCTGGCGGGCGGCAAGGCGCGGCCCGATAAGGGCGGCGGATATTTCGTTGAACCGACCTGCTTTGTCGATGTGACCAACGATATGCGCATTGCTCAGGAGGAGATTTTCGGACCCGTGCTGGTCGTCATCCCGTTCGAGGATGATGACGACGCAATCCGCATCGCCAATGAAAGCGCCTACGGCCTTGGTGGCGGTGTGTCATCGGGCAATCTGGATCGCGCTATGAATGTGGCGCGTCGTGTACGCACCGGCACCATGAGCGTCAATGGCGGGATGAGCATCGCCGGCGACATTCCGTTCGGAGGCTACAAGTCGAGCGGGATGGGCCGCGAATGGGGGTTGGAAGGTATCGAGGAATTTCGCGAAACCAAGCTGATTGCTGTGCGGGTGTAACCATGCAGGCCGCCGCCGTCGCCACGCTCAGCCATAACCTGAATGGTCAGCGTCTGGGCCGCAAGGGCCGCGATACGCGCGAGCGTATCCTTGGTGTTACGAAGGAACTGGTCGCGACTGCCGATCATTCACAAATTTCACTTTCCGCGATTGCGCGCGGCGCAGGCATGGGGATGACCTCACTTTATGTCTATTTCAGCGACCTGACAGAGGTGCTGCTCGCCGTGCTCGCGCCGGTGATGGCCGAGGCCGAGGACGCGTATATCCATCAAATCCGCGAACATTGGGCGGATGATACGCTGTATGACGATTGCCTTGCGTTCGTCACCGCGTTCCACGCTTTCTGGCAGCGCCACTCGAAAATCCTGCACTTGCGCAACACCATGGCCGACCAGAAGGACAAGCGCATGGTTGCCGAGCGGATTGCTTCGGCGCGCATCGTGATGTGGCTGCTGGTCGAGCAGATGGGGCATGACCCGAACGCGCATGGCACGGCGGCGGTGGCGATGGCGACGGTGCTTTATACCGGGATCGAGCGGGTGATTACGATCGCGACCGACACCACGCTCGGGCCGGGGATGCCGTCGAGCTTCACCCCTGATGTCGCGCATTTCATCGAATGCGAGGCGCGGCTGCTGGAATTGGGGATACGCGAGTATCGGGGCATGGCGGGGTAGGTCACGCTCCCTTCTTGCCGCCAATCCCTTTGGTGTATTCTTCGACCTGTTTCAGATATTCCGGATTAAGCATCAGCCCCGAATTGGCCATGCGCTCGACATGGCGCGCGGAATCGCGGCCGAGCTCCGCGCAGAGGTCTATCGCCACTTTCGCGGCGCCCATCTGCTCACCATTCTGCTTGGCGAGGTGGTGGCAGAAATCCATGATGTCCGCCTCGAACGTCTCATCAGGATAAACCTGATGCACCAGGCCCATAGTGAGCGCGAGGCTAGCCGTGGCCGGTTTGTTCGCCATGATCAGCCAGCGCGCCCAGTGCGGCCCGCAAAAGCGCGTCAGCCGCGACACGCCGCTTGAGGCCGGTAGCACCCCGAACAGCCCTTCGGGGAAAGCATAGCCCGCGCTCTGCGCCGCCAGCCGGAAATCGCAAGACAGCGAGAGTTCAAGCCCCCCGCCCACGCACATCGCTTGATGCGCGACGACGAACGGCTTTTCGATATGCTCCATTTCATCCCAGAGCTGCTGCATATTGTTGAGGTTGAGCCTGTGATTCTCGCGAATACCACTCGCCGTGTATCGAGTCGGCGAGAGCTTCTTCTGATCCGCCGGGTTCTTCATGTCCGCGCCTGCGCTGAAATAGCGCCCGGTCGCGCGGATCAGCATCACTTTCAACTCGTGCGTATCGCGGAACCGCAGCACCGCATCGGTGAGCAGTTCCATCATTTCGCAGTTGATTGCGTTCAATTTGTCAGGGCGGTTGAGCGTTGCGATCAGGATGTTATCTTGAACCTCAACGAGCAGGGGAGCATCGGTCATGGCGCGATCTTAACCCCGAGAGCGCGGCATGCCAAGCGCGCGTTCGGCGATCATCGAGCGATGGACTTGTGATGTGCCGCCATAGATGCGCGTGCCATGCGCGTGGCGATAGGACTGGTTGAGGAGCGCGGCGGCCCCTTCACGCTTGGTCAGCGAGAGCGGTGCAGTCAGGCTGAGCAAATCGCGCGCGTCGTCAAGGAATTTCTCGGAGGAAAACAGCTTGGCCATCGGGCCATAGGCCATGTTGGGCTTGCCCTGCTCGCCCGCCCAGGTTGCGCGATATTCGAGCAATTCTGAGATGATGATATGCGCCTGCGCGCGCGCCATCCGGGTCCAGGCGGCGGGTGCATCGATCAATGTGCCGCCCGGTGCGTCAATCGCGCAGCACAACGACTCCGCCGCATGGAGCGTCGCCGCCATCGGCTTGGCAAAGCCGCCGCCATGCTCAAGGCCGAGCGCCGCCGACATTGTCCTGACCCCGCCATCCACCTCACCCAGCCGCCAGCTATCGGGAATCTTCACACCATCATAGAAGGTGATGTTGGTGCGTTCGTCCTGGAAGGTGTAAACCGGTTGGATCGTGACGCCTTCGGCCTTGAGCGGCACGATAAACATCGTCAGCCCCTTATGCTTGGGCACGTCGGGGTTGGTACGGCACAGCATCAGCACATAATCGGAGAGGTTTGCGCCTGACGTGAACATCTTGGTGCCGTCGATCCGCCAGCCATTGCCTTCGGGTGTGGCCTTGCATTGCGCCGCGAACACGTCCGAGCCCGATCCCGGCTCTGAATAACCGAGCGAGGCGATGCAATCGCCCGCGATAATCCGCGACAGCACTTCATCCTTCAACTCCTGCGTGCCGGTTTTGGCGATGATCAGCCCGACCATCTCCGCCACGCCAGCACCCGGATTGTTATAGCCGTGCCGCTCAAACGCGCCGCGCGCCGCGCTCTTGGCATAGGGGCCAACACCGCGCCCGCCCAGTTCAGGCGACGAGAGGAACAGCAAGCCGGCTTGCGCCAATTTCTTGTGCAGTTCGGGCACCCAGCCTTCCCAGCTATAATGAAAGCGCGCGCGCATTCCGGGCGTGACATTGGCGGCCATGAACGCGTCGATCTCGGCGATCATCGCGCGTGCTTCCTCGCCGATGTCGAACTCGATTGGAAGCGCGCCAACATCGGGCAGATGCGCCGCTTCGCCGCCATAAATCCGTCGTCCCGCCTCATCGAGCCAGCCCTGCGCATCGCCAGCCACCAGAGGCCAGGCGCGGCTGCGCAGATTATACAGGTAGATGTCATATTCGGTGGTGAGGCCGTAGCCGCCGAAGGTTTGCAGCGCCTGGGAGACAGCCCGGCCCGTGGCCTCCATATTCCACCAGAGCGCCAGCGAGATTTCTGATGCGGCATGGGGCTCATTGTCTGCGATGCAACGCAGCGCGCGCCAGACCATCAATTTACCGCCATCAACCTCGCACAGGCAGTCGGCGAGCGGGTGCGAAATCCCCTGAAACTGGCCGATGAACTGGCCGAACTGCTGGCGCTCACTGGCATATTCAGCGGCGAGTTTGAGCGCCTGCCGCCCTAGCCCGGCGAGCGCCGCCCCGGTGAGCAGTTTCCATTCCTCCAGTGTGGCGGCGAACAGTGCTGTGGCCTCCGCCCCGGAGGACAGCACTTGTGCGCACGCCGCCGCGAGATCGACTTCGGCAAGTGCATTCGAGGCTAGACTGGGTTCGCCTGCACGCGCGCTTTCCGGCACCTCCAGCAGCACCACATCCTCGCCGCGTCGCGCGACAACCCGTTCCGCCACCGCGCCCGATGCGATGAATTGCTTCGGCTGCGCGGCCATGTCGTGATGCGCGAGGCTGATCACCGCTTCCCCTGCCATCACCTTGGCCAATGTGTCCGCGTGCGCGTCCCCACCCAGCATCGCGACCAGCCGCGCCGCGAGAATCGCTTCCGCCAGCGGGCCTGATGCAAGCATCCGCCCCGCTTCTTCCATCACCACCACGGCATCGAACGTTCCAAGCCCAAGTCCGCCCGCATCTTCGGGCACGCGCAACCCCAATGCACCAAGCTCCGCCATCCCGCGCCACAGTTCCACATCAAAGCCCGTTTCCTCGGCCTTGCGCCAGCGCGCCGGTGTGCACTGCTCATCGAAAAAGCGCGCAAAGGTCTCGCGCACCATTTCCTGTTCTTGAGAGAGGTCGAAATTCATGGGAGCTCAGGCCGGTTTCTTGGCGTTGGCCATCATCGCGGCAAGGTCAATCTGTCCGGTCGCGAGCGCGCCCATGAACCCGCCATCGACCGGCAAAACCACACCATTGATGATGCTCGCCAGCGCCGAATTGAGCAGCACGATCCCGCCCGCCTGTTCTTCGGGTGTCGAATAACGCCCCATCGGCTCGGCGGCGGCATCGATCACCGCTTTACCGCTCGCCTTCTGGAACGTCTCCATCATCGGCGTTTGGGTGGGCGAGGGCAAAGTGCAGTTGATGCGGATGCCCTGTTTGATGAGCTGCGCACCAATGAACTGCGTCCACACGATCACGTTTTCCTTCGAAAAGCTGTAGCCCTCGCGGATCGTATCTTCGAGATGCGCCTCACACCAGGCGACGGCGGCGTCCCAGCCCTTGGTGGTGACAAATTCCATATTGGTGGGGATGCGACGGCTCCAGCCCAGCCCGCCGGTCGAGGCGATGCTCGCAATCGCGCTGCCCGACCCCATCAGTGGCAACACGGCCTCCGTTAAATGCCTAAGCCCAATGAAATTGACCTTCATTACATCCATCGGCGGCATCGAATTGGGCAGACCGGCGCAGTTGAAAAGCGCGTCCACCTTGCCGCTGATCGCCGCCACCCCGGCTTCGATGCTTTTGGGATCACGCAGATCGACATTCTGAAACGAGGCGAGCGGCAGGGTTGAGGGCTTGAAATCGCAGCCATGCACCTCCGCGCCGAGATCAAGCAGCAGCTTCGCGGTCGCAGCACCCATGCCTGAGTAGCAGCCGGTCACAATCACGCGCTTGCCATTATATCCCAGATTATCGCTCATGCCGCTCTCCATTGTTGCAAGCCACGACTGTGCCCGCAATCGGCGCACCCGATCAACCGCAAATCCACGTCATCGTCGCGGCGATGGACACGCGGCAGGGTATCGCCGCTGCGCGCTTGGCGGGCGCAGGAAACCGTGCCATGAATGTGCACCAAGGAGAAACGTATGACCTGGCAGCGTTCGCGCGTCCGCCTCGATGATGACAATCGCGCCTTCTGGACCGGCGGGCGCGAAGGCAAGCTCTATATCCATAAATGCGGCGATTGCGGGGGCTTCACGCATCCGCCACGCGCGATCTGCCGCCATTGCCAGTCGGAAAATATCGGCCCCCATGCGGTGGCGGGGGCGGGTGTGATCGATACCTACACGATCAACCACCAGAAATGGGCGCCGGACATGGAGGTGCCGTTCGTGATTGCACGCGTACGGCTCGATGATGCGCCCGATGTGTTCCTCACCACCAATATCGTGAATTGTCAGGTCGAGGCAGTTGACATTGATGACCGCGTGCAGGTCGTGTTCGAGGAACAGGAGGGCCTCTGGTATCCGCTGTTCGAGAAGGCGCGCGGCCAATGAAACGCGAAGCCTATATCAGTGGGATTGGCATGTCCGAAGTGGGCGTGCGCCTCACCCGCGCACCGCTCGCGCTCACGGTGGATGCGATCAGGGAAGCAGTCGCGGATGCGGGGCTGACGCTGGCCCAGATCGATGGCGTTTCGACCTATCCCGGCAAGATGTCTATGTTTCTCGGCTTTTCGCCGATTGGCGTCGATGAAGTGATCGAGACGTGCGGGCTTAAGACGCGCTGGCACACCGGCGCGGCGGAATCGACCGCGCAACTCGGCGCGATTGCCGATGCGGCGGCGGCGGTGCGCTCCGGCCTCGCGCGGCACGTCATCTGCTTTCGTACCGTCTATGAAGCGGCGGCGCTGGCGCGGCCCGATGAGTATCCGCCGATGAACCGGCGTGATGGCGTGACAGGCAATTCGCAATGGGTCTCGCCGTTCGGCGCCTTCTCGGCGGCGTGCTGGACCGCGCAATTCGCCACGCGCCACATGAAGCGCTATGGCATGACCCGCGAGCAGTTGGCGCAGGTGGCGCTCAACGATCATCGCAACGCCGCGCTCAACCCGCGTGCCATCGTCAAGGAACCGCTGACGCTCGAGAAATATATGGCGGCGCGGCTGATCTCGACGCCGTTCTGCCTCTATGATTGCGACCGTTTCACCGATGCGTCAACGGTGGTGATTGTGTCGGCGGGCGATGCGATCGATGAGGTGAAAGCCACGCCGATCCGGATTGCCGCCTCGGCGGGTTCGGTCGAGCGCTATTCATGGGATCAGGCCGAATGGGCAAGCGCTTATCCGACGGGTCGCGATCTGTGGCGCAACACCGATTACAAGCCCAAGGATGTCGATACGGTGCAATTCTATGACGGGTTTGCGTTCCAGCCGATCACCTGGCTGGAGGGGCTGGGGTTTTGCGCTGTTGGTGAGGGGGGCCAGTTCCTCGAAGGCGGCACGCGCATCGCGCTCGATGGCGAATTGCCGATGAACACCGGCGGCGGCCAGCTTGGCTGGGGACGACTGCACGGCTTCGGTTTTGCTTATGAGAGTGTGGTGCAGTTGCGCGGGGCGGGTGGTGCGCGGCAAATCAAGGGCGATCCGAAGGTTGCCGTGGCGACTTCGGGCGGCGGGCCGATGGCAGCGGCGCTGCTGCTTGCGCGGGATTGAGAATGGCGATCACGCAAGACCTCGCCACCCTGTCAGGTTTCCGGCGGCGCTTCCTCGTGGTGCCGCACCCTAACCAATGCACCGCCGCGCTGGAGGATGATTATCATTGCATGGCGGTGACACTGCACCATGACGGCAGCACCATCATAGCGATCGAGAGCCTGATGGATCGTGCACCCTGGACGACGTGTCCGGGTGCGCGCGCGGTGCTCGGTCAGACCTTTATTGGCGTTGCGCTGCGTGAGGCAGTGAAGGCGGGGGACAAGGTACTCAACTGCACGCACCTCTATGACCTGGTGCTGCTCGCCGCTGCTCATGCGCTGGATGACGCGCCGACCCGCTATGACATTCTCGCTAACGATCCGGTGGACGGGGCCAAGCGCGCCGAAATCAGGCGCGATGACGTGGTGATCCTGGCGTTCGAGCTGGAGGGCGACATGATTACCGCACCCGCTGAACTGGCAGGCCGCACCCTGTTCCAGTTACGCGACTGGGTGGCGGCGCAACCCGCGCTGGTGCGCGAGGCAGCGCGGATGCTGCAATGGGGCACAATCATGTCCTATGGCCGCACCATGACCACCCAAGGCTTGCGTGACGTCGTTGACAAGCCCGCCGTCTGTTACACTTTTCAACTCGGGCAGCGCACCGTCACCGAATATGCGGGTGAGATATTCGATTTCAGCGGCGAGGGACGTGCGCCGCTTGCGCATTTTGACGGCGAACGCTTCGGCCCGCGCATGGCGACCCCTGCTCAGAAGGGCAGGTTGTAGAAGCGCACCGCGTTGTCCTGCAGCACCTTCTTCTGCACGGCGCGGCTATGCCCGCCCAGCACATCCTTCAAGTGCGCCTGCACGCCGGGATAAAGCGAGGTCGGGTGCGGAAAATCGGTCTCGAACATGACATTATCGACGCCGATGGTTTCAAGCAGCAGCTTGGGCGCCACGCTCTCAAACCAGAAAGTGCACATGAAATGGTCGCGGAAATAAGCCCAAGGGCGCCGCGTCAGAATTTTTGAGTATTTCGGCAGCATCTCGTTGAACTGGTGCTCAAGCGCTTCAACCGCGAAGGGCACCCAGCCCGCGCCGCTCTCGATCAACCCGATCTTGAGCTTGGGGTGGCGATCCAAGCGCCCCGACACCATCCAGTTACCGAGCGTCGCGGCATTGCCGATCGAGAACATTGTCGCGACCACCGAGAGAATCTGTTCGAACGCAAAGCCATCCCAGGTCAGTGTGTTCGGGTCCATTGCTGCGTTCAAATGGAAGTTGATCGGGGTGCCGGTTTCGGAGCACATCTCAAGGAAATCGGTCCAGTAATCGTCCATGAAGCTCGGCACACCGACGCGCTCGGGCGTATCGGGCAGGACAAAGCCTTTCAGCCCCGAATCAATGCAGCGCCGCGCTTCATTCTCCATCGCCGCCTTGTCCCAGAAGGGCAGGTGCGCCATGTTGAAAATGCGTTCGCCTGAAATGTCCTGATATTCGAGCGAGGCGTCGTTGTAGATTTCAACGATAGCGCGTGCGAGATCATTATCGCCGAGCGACATCAATGAGCCTGCCTGCGTCACGCCTGAATTCTGGTAACAAATTTGGGCATAAACGCCCATGTCGTCCATCGCTTCCAGCCGTTCTTTCATCAGATGCCCGCCGGGATGCGCCTGTTCGAGCCTGGGGAAAGCGAGCCGCCCGAGCAGCTTGTTATTGTCCTTGCGGATGACATTGCCGCCCATCGAGCCGAAATTGCGATCCCCGACATACCAGCGCTCAACGCCATCCCCGTCGAGCTTAACATAGGGCACCTTGTCCTTGTACTTGGCGGGCGCGCGGGATGTGAACAGGTCTGGTGCTTCGGTGATATGGGTGTCGGTATCGACGATTCGGATACCCTCGAACATCTTGTCCAGCCCGCCCGACTGGGTGGCATAATCGACCTCGCGTATTACCCCGCCTTCGGTATAGCCCTCCGCTGACCAGTATTTTTTGGCGGCTTGCGCCATCTCCTTGGCATCGGCATCGCTCATGATTGGCTCTCCTGTCAGGCAGCGTTGTAAAGACGGTAAGGCTCGTGCGCGTCGGCCAATATAGGATCGCCGCACCGGTTGGTGGCATCGCGCAGCACCGACAGGATCGCCGCACGATCGATCTGGTCGCTCGGTTCATAGACCAGGCCGAGCGCCAGCGGCTGATGCTGTGGCTGATCGGGGAGCAGCACGGCGGTCACATCCGCAATCGAGCCGAACCCGGCACGTCCCGATGCCGCACCCGCTTCGCGACACTGACGCACCTGTGCGCTCATTTCGGCCACACTGAATTTGCCCGATTCGCTGGCTTCGGCATTGAGCCGCCAGATCAGCCCGTCACGACGGGGCAGATCAATCGTCGAAAGTAGCAACCAGCCGGCCGCAGAGGCGCTCAACCTGTCAAGCTGACCCGCCATGAACCGTGCCGGAGCATCGGTACGCAGGGAACGTGACCCGGAACGCCAGTGGAAAATCTGCACATCCGGCCCGACCATGCCGAACACCGCGACCGCAAGGCCGGTCTGTGCACACAGCCGGTCGATCATGTCGGTCAGGCGTCCAGAACGGACCACCGAAGGTTGCACCGCCGTACCCAGCATCGCGACCCGTGGCGTCGGCGTATAGGAGCGCGAATGACAATCCTTGTAGAGCAGGCCGAGATCCACCAGCTTTGAGAGCAGCTCAGATGTACTCGACTGTGGTCGGTTAAAACGACGGGCAATGTCCATCACCGTGGCGCGGGGATGATCCTCGTCAAAAAACTCAAGCACTTCGATAACGCGCATCGCAATCTTGGCCTTATTCGAATCAGCAGCCGGCATACGATTCTCCTCTCACGTATTTTTGTGAGTCGAAATCTGCGCGCATCAGCACATGCTGTCAACAAAAAAAGAGACGGTCTCGTTTTTTAATATAGGTGTTCCATTTCTATGCAATTGCCCCTGCCGTTTTGTAGGCTTCGATCTTGTCCCATTCCATGCCCAGTTCCATCAGCACCAGTTCGGTATGCTCGGATGCCTGCGGCGCGCGCGTTGTCTTGAGCGGCTCGCCGTTGAACTGCACGGGACCGCGCACCAGCTTCAGGGGCTTGCCGTCCGCGCCGTCGACCTCAATAATCATGTCATTGGCGAGCGCCTGTTCATCGGTGGTGAAGTCCTGCAAACTCTGGACCGGTGCCCATTGACCTTTCAGCGTTTTGAGATGCTGGCGCCAATAGGCGAACGGCATTTGCGCTATGGCTTCAACGATAATTGCGCTCGCGGCTTCCGCGTTATCGAAAAGAACCTTAGGATCGGCAAAGCGCGGATCGTCCGCCGCGTCTGGTCGCCCAAGATGCTCAAACAGGTCGCGGATCAGGCCGGTTGGGCTGACCATGCAGAGGTTGATCGTTTCGCCATCCGATGTGCGGAAATTGCCCATCAGCGGGTTCTTCTGCACGCCGCCGGACTTGGGCATGGTGTTGCGCGTGTAAATATCTGTTTCCAGTCCCTGCGCGATCACCGCGCCGCAGGCCCACCAGGCGGTGCTGAGCAGCGAGACGTCAAGCTCAACCGCTTCGCCCGTCCGCTCACGGTGGAGCAAAGCTGCCGAGATGCCGCCGGCAATGAACATCCCGCCAATCGAATCGCCGAACGCCGGCGCCCCTTGCCCCAGTGGACCATCGAGTTCCGGCGGAGTCATGGTGTGCGCGATGCCGCTGCGCGCCCAGAAGCAGGTGCCATCAAAGCCGCCGATCTCGCGCTCCGCCCCCTTGTTGCCGTGCGCCGACCCGCGCGCATAAATGATGTTCGGGTTGACCGCGCGGATATGCTCGACATCAAATTTGTTCTTCTGGCGCACCTGCGGCAGGTAATTGGTCAGGAATACGTCCGAATGCCGCGCCAGCTCGTAGAGCACCTCCTGCCCCTCGGGTTTGGAAATATCGATGCCGACGGAGCGCTTGCCGCGATTGGGGTGCTCGATCAGGGTATGGCGCAAGGGATCAAGCTGCACCCCACCCATGTTGAGAAAACCGCGCTGGGTATCACCGCGCACCGGATGCTCGATCTTGAGCACATCCGCGCCCCAGTCGGCGAGAATCGCCCCTGCTGCGGGCACGAAGGTAAACTGAGCCACTTCGAGCACCCTTATGCCCTTCATTACATGCGTCATAGTCTGTCCTGTCATCTGTTGCGGATTCAAGTGAAGCATAGGCGCTCGATGCTGACGCGCCAATCGATTTGGGCTTTTGCGTGAGCGCCATCGCGAACGCGATGAGCCGGGGCTTGACGTTCCGTGTCCGTCACCGCCACATCGAAGTTTATCAAATCATGCCGCCAGCAGGAGACTTTGCATGAATATCGACACACACTTAAGCGCCATCGTCACCGGCGGGGCATCGGGATTGGGCAGGGCGAGCGCGCAGGCGCTGGCGGCATCCGGGGTCAAGGTTGCGGTGTTTGATGTCAATGATACGCTTGGTGAATCGTTTGCCGCCGAGATTGGCGGCGTGTTTTGCCATGTCGATATTATGTCCGAAGAGAGCGCGCTCGCCGGGTTCGAAAAAGCGCGCGCCGCGCATGGTCAGGAGCGTATCCTGGTGCATTGCGCAATGGTTGCGGGCGGCGGCAAAACGGTCGGCTGGGACAAGGAGAACGGCGGCTACAAGCGCGCCACATCCGAAGGTTTTGCGCGCAGCATGGACGGGATCGCCACCGCGAGCTACCGCATGGCCTCGATCGCCGCGCTCGGCATGGCGGGGGTGGAGCCGCTCAATGAGGATGGCGAGCGCGGCTGCATCATCCTCACCTCAAGCTGCGCGTCGCAGGACGGCCAGATCGGGCAGGTCGCCTATGGTGCAGGCAAGGGTGCGGTCAACGCAATGGTGCTGCCGATGGCGCGCGACCTGATGGACCTTGGCATTCGCGTCAACGCGATCCTGCCCGGCACATTTGCAACGCCGCCGATGCTTGGGGTCAAGGAGAAAGCGCCTGCGGTTTATGCGGGGCTGGAAGCCGCCGTGCCATTTCCGCGCCGCCTGGGCGATCCGCAAGAGTTTGGCTCGCTGGTGATGGAGCTAGTGCGCAACACCTATTTCAACGGCCAGTGCATCCGGCTCGATGGCGGCATACGGATGCCGCCGAAATAGGGGTATTTCGCGGCACGCATCGGCACATGCAAAAAATGCACTTGACAACTAACCATCATTATACTAAATTAGGTTAGTAAATGGCGTTGCCAATGGGGCAGCCCATTCCTAGGAGACATAAAATGCGCAAGATTATTATCGCAGCCGCCACCGCCATGCTCACCGTTGGCGTGATTTCCGTAATTCCGGTTGTGCCTGTCCATGCCGAGTCGTCTGTCGTCGCCGGCAAAATGCTCTATTCAGCCGATAACAAGCGGATTGGAGCAATTTATCAGGTTGATGCCAATGGTGCTGTCGAAATCCTGATCGACGATCATGTGTTGACCATTGATGCGACAAAGCTCTCGGTCAAGGATGGCAAGGTTGTAACGACATTAACCCGTCAGCAGGCCATGAGCAGCTAAGGCGCTTTTGCTCGGCGCTTATCGCGACACATTCTCGTATATCCGCCCGAGCAGCGCCTGTAGCAGTGCCAGATCCTCTTCTGCAAAGCCGGCGAAGAATTCATCTTCCTTGCTTGAGCCCACCTGGGCAAGCTGATCGAGCAGTGGCTGCGCCTTGTCGGTCAGATGAATGCAATAGGCGCGGCGATCATCGGGCTTGGGCTTGCGTTCGAGCAGGCCATCGTCGCACAGCCGGTCGATCAACCGACCTGCCGCTGCCTCCGTCATGTCGAGTGCGTCGGCTATGATTCGCTGGGTTGCGCCCGGATTGCGCGCCACCACCACGATCATCACCCATTGTGATCGGGTGATGCCGAGCACGCTCATATCACGGTCAAAGGCTTTCTGCATCAGCCTGGCGACCATGCCGATCTTGAGGGCGATGTCGCGCCGGATAGCGTGATTGTCCGTGATGGCGCGCGCTCCCTTATACCCGCTCGATGATGATCGCCGGGGCCATGCCGCCCGCTGCGCACATCGTAATCAGCGCGTAGCGACCGCCGGTGCGCTCCAGCTCATCAAGCGCCGTGCCGATCAGGATCGCCCCCGTGCCCGCAATCGGATGACCGAGCGCGATGGAGCCGCCGCAAGGGTTCACTTTTGCCCGGTCCAGTCCCAGGTCGCGGATGAACTTCTCGACCACGACTGCAAATGCCTCATTGACCTCCCAGACATCAATATCGTCTTTGGTCAGGCCCGCCTTGGCGAGCACCTTCTTCGCGGCGGGTACGGGCCCGTTGAGCATCAGTGTCGGGCAATCGCCGGTCTCCGCCATAGCGACGATGCGCGCGCGCGGCTTAAGGCCGTTGCTTTCTGCATAGTCTCTCGACGCGAGCAGGATCGCCGACGCGCCATCGACCACGCCCGACGAAATGCCGACATGGTGGATCGGCTGAATATTGATGTCCGGGTATACCTGGTTGATCAGCTGGCGGAAGGTTTTGCCGTCCTTGATCGAGGGCATATCAAGGAACATTTCGAATGCGGGTTTGAGTTGCGCAAGGCCCTCAAGCGTCGTGTCGGGGCGCGGATATTCCTCATGATCAAGAATGACGTTACCGTTGTCATCCTTCACCACAATCGTCGATCTGGCAAAGCGGCCTTCCTTGAGTGACTGCGCGGCGCGCATCTGGCTTTCATAGCCCAGTGTCTCGAGATCAGCGCGGGTGATGCCCTCCATCGCCGCAATCGCATCGGCGCACACACCCTGATTCGATTGCGGATGCCTGGCCTGCAAGCGTGGATTGCCCGCGCCCATCCCTGCGCTGCCCAACCCCGCCTCGCGCAATTTGCCCCCATAATAGGCTGCATAAGACAGCATATCCATGCCGCCCGAGACCACAAGATCGTGCATCCCGGCCATAATCATGCCAGCCGCAAAATTGGTGGAGGTGATGCTGGAGCCGCAAAAACGATTGAGCGTCACGCCTCCGGCCTTCATATCATAACCCGCATCAAGCGCGGCGTTGCGGCCAACATCGCCCGCGGCCAGCCCCATCGCGGCGGAAACGCCCCAGATCACATCATCGACATCTTCAGTTTTGAGAGCGTTACGCTCCTTGAGCGCCGCCAGCACGCTAGCCGAGAGATGCTCGGGGTGCATAGTTGAAAGCGCACCCTTGCCCATTTTGCCTATCCCGCGCGGGGTACGGACATGATCGATGATATAGGCGTCGGCCATAAAGAACTCCTGCTGCATTTATTCGCACAAGGCTATCGCATGGGCAAGTGCGCGAGGCTATCGCAACGCGCATCGCCCGCGCGGTTAATATCGGGATGGTTCCCTTCGCGCACAAGCTGATTAGGATGCGCCCGAGGAGAGCAACCATGCCGGACAAAAAGAAATACCGCGTCATCCAATGGGCCACGGGCAATGTCGGCACGCGCAGTTTACGCGCCGTCCATGAGCATCCCGATATGGAGCTGGTCGGGCTGTGGGTGAGCAATCCGGACAAGGTCGGGCTTGATGCCGCGCGGCTGATCGAGCGCGATGTCGGCTATGAAGGCGCCTGCCCCGACACCGGCGTTATCGCCACCAATGACGCCGATGCGCTGATCTCAATGCATGCCGATTGCGTGCTCTATATGCGCCAGGGCACCGATATTGACGAGGTGTGCACGCTGCTGCTGTCGGGCAAGAATATCGTCACCACGCGCGGCGATTTTCACCATCCGCGCATGATGGACTCACAGATGCGCGAGAAAATTGAATCCTCGTGTCGGCAGGGTCAGACCTCGATCTACTCG
>JAGWQR010000102.1 GCA_028869975.1 Alphaproteobacteria bacterium
CATGGCTGCTCATTGATCTTTGAGGATGTAGAGGTGAACGCCACCATAAATCGCCGAGCGGTCACGCGCGGTGTAATCGAGCGATTCTTCCGCTCGGTAATCCCAGCGCGCAAGGATGTCATCACTCACCCGGCCGGGGAGCAGGCTTGGCGCCGCCGCCGTGCGGAACAGCACGCGCGCGCCTGGCTTGGCCACGCGGGTCAGCTCGCGCCACAGGCTGTTGAGTTGAGCATCGGTCATCCAGTCCTGCGCATCGAGCAGCACGAAACGATCCAGACTGGCATCGGCGTTTGCTGCCAGATATTCGATGAAATTAGCGTGGCGCATCTCCAGCCGGTCGATCCGTGCCACCAGCGCTGCGTAATTCTCGGGCTGGAGGTAAGGCGGCAGGCTCGCATGTTCGCCCTTGGCATAGCCGCGCCCGAACGCCTGCGCCGCGAAATAATTATCCTTGATCGCAAACCCGCACGCCAGCTTTTCGAGCCGTTGCAGCAGCACCGTGCGAATGCCCGCATCATCATCACCGGCCAGGGCATGATATTGCGCGGGCGGAATCCCGAGCCCGAACAGCGCCGCTGGTTGATCGATCAGCCAGCGCACAAAACGCTTGTTGAACACCGGAGCAAGTTGCTCTTCAAAAATCCTGCGCTGCTCCTCAATCGATTCGGCGCGTGTTAATGCCTTCAGGTCAACCTTGTAGATTTTGGCGACAACATGCGCCGTGCCGATAAATTTGCCGAGTAGCCCGCGCTTGTAGATATTTTTGGCAAAGCCGTTGATCCGGCGCTTGCCGCCAATGCCACGCCCTTCCCAGTAGCGGCGTGTCGTTTCGTCCAGTTGCGGGCTGATATAGTTCTGGTAGGCTGTAACATTGGCCCTGTCGTCTGCCTGCCCGAAGAAGCGAAAAAAATGCGTGTAATCAGGCAGATGGCTGACCGCCGCAATTTTCAGTTTGTTGTATGCTACATGCGCCGTGTTAAGATCAACCGCCGTAATCGCGCGGGGGTTGGCGGTCAGGTAGCTGAGTGCGTTGCAGCCGCCCGAGGCAATCGTGACGAGATGGCAGTCTGGTGTCAGCGCCAGCGCCTCCATATCCACCACCGGGTCTTCCCAGATTTGGGCATAGACCAGGCCACGGAATGCAAAAGTGAAGGCGCGCTCCAGCAGCCCCTGCCTGCTCAGTCCTTCATGCTGATGAACGGCGGATTTGAGCCGCTGGTTCTTCGATGTATCAGACATACGCGTGAGTTACCATGACATCCCAGTTCGGGTTGCCCCTAGGCGGATGTGCCCGCACGCACAAGAGCCGATTCTCCTTTAATGGTAGAGTGCGGGGTAAAACGCCTTCAAAGCCGCTACCTTGGGCTCATCATTGATAACGATATACGGATATGTTGGATGATCGCGCATGAAATGCTGGTGATACCCCTCTGCCGGATAAAATGCGCCTGTCTCAACATGCGTTACAATCGGGCTTTTGAACAGATGTGCGGCTGAAAGCTGCCCGATATAGGCTTGCGCCAACGCTTTTTGCTGCACGTCCTGCGCAAAAATCGCCGAACGGTAGCTGGTACCGCTGTCCGGCCCCTGCCGGTTGAGTTCGGTCGGGTTGTGCGCCACCGAGAAATAGATTTGCAGCAGCTTGCCGTAAGAGATTTGCGCCGTATTATAGACGATACGTACCGCCTCAGCATGGCCGGTGGTTTCGGTTGTCACCTGATCGTATGTCGCGGTGCTGGCTGCACCTCCGGCATAGCCCGCTGTGGCGCTTTCCACGCCTTTGAAATGCTCAAACACACCTTCCATGCCCCAAAAGCACCCGCCCGCAAGCACGGCCACTGCTTTTCCTGGATGCGCCGCTTCATCGTTACGCGGCGCGGGCACCGCCACCGCGCGCTCCGCCGCCATGCTGCGCGGAGCAATGAAAAAGGCAAGCGGCAGCACCGCAATCGCTGCACAGGCAAGGGCTATGAACGGATGCCGCATCGTCAGGCCGCCTTGAAACCGAGCGCCAACCCGTTCATGCAATAGCGCAAGCCCGTCGGCGGCGGGCCATCATCAAAGACATGCCCGAGATGCCCGCCGCAACGGCTGCAATGCACTTCGGTACGCACCTCCAGCAGGCTGGTGTCGCGCCGGGTTGCAACCGCGCCCGGCAATGGTTTCCAGAAGCTCGGCCAGCCGGTGCCGCTGTCATATTTGGTGTCCGATGCAAAGAGCGGCAGTGCGCACCCGGCGCAGATAAAATTGCCCTTGTGGTGTTCATTCAGCAGCGGACTGGTGAAAGGCCGCTCGGTACCTTCCTGCCGCATGATATAATAGGCGGCCGGCGAGAGGATCCGGTGCCATTCGGCATCGCTGTGCTGCACCGCGAAGCCCGCCGCCAGCGCGCGCTGCGATGTGCCAAACATCAGGGTTGAGAACAGCGTCACCGACGCTGTGACCGCAACGCCTGCTCCCAGAATGTCTCTGCGTGTCATGGTCATCTTGCCGCTCCTCAGTGCGTCCATATATTCTCTTTACGATGCAAAACCAATTTTGGTTTCGCCCGCCCGGATTAATTTTTGATATGAACCGTCACGTTTGCACTCCAGCCCGCTGCCAGCGGGCCGGGGGGATCGATGAACGTCAAGCGCACCGGCACACGCTGAGTCACTTTCACCCAGTTCCCCGTTGCGTTTTGCGCAGGTAGGATTGAGAACTGCGCGCCCGTTCCTGCGCCC
>JAGWQR010000103.1 GCA_028869975.1 Alphaproteobacteria bacterium
CCTCCCAGCCATATTCGGGGGTGGCAAGGCCAGCGGCGGCCACCGCATTGCGCAGTTCAGCCTCGGCCTGATCCCACATGTCATCCGAACCGAAGCGCTTCTCGGGGCGCAGTGCCAGCTTGATCGCGTATTTCTCGAAGCCAAGCTGCTTGTAGACCCGATCAGCGAGCGCGCAAAAATCGCGCACTTCCTGCACAATCTGATCCTCGCGGCAGAAGATATGCGCATCATCCTGCGTGAATTGCCGCACGCGCATCAGGCCGTGGAGCGCGCCGTGCGGCTCGTTGCGGTGGCAACAGCCATTTTCATAGAGACGCAAGGGAAGTTCGCGGTAGGATTTGATCCCCTGGCGGAAGATGAGCACATGCGCGGGGCAGTTCATCGGCTTTAGGGCCATCCAGTCGGCCTTGCCCGAGACGAGCGGGGCGTCGTCCGTGCCCGCATCATCGCTGCCCTGGGGAACCTCGTCGGGGATGACAAACATATTCTCGCGATATTTGCCCCAATGGCCCGATTGTTCCCACTGGCGCGCGTCCATGATCTGCGGGGTTTTGACTTCCGCGTAGCCCGCGCCATCAATCGCGCGGCGCATATAGGCCTCAAGCTCGCGCCAGATCATATAGCCGCGCGGGTGCCAGAACACACTGCCATGCGCCTCCTGCTGGAGGTGGAACAAGTCCATCTCCTGCCCGATCTTGCGATGGTCGCGCATGGCAGCTTCTTCAAGCCGGGTCAGATGTTCATCGAGTTGGCGTTTGTTAAGCCAGCCGGTGCCGTAAATGCGGGTGAGCTGCGCGTTATTTTGGTCGCCGCGCCAATAAGCGCCCGCGACACGGGTGAGCTTGAACGCATTTGGATCGAGCTTGCCGGTGGATGGGAGATGCGGCCCCCGGCACATATCCATCCAGTCGTCACCCGACCAGTAAACCGTAAGGTCTTCGCCCCCATCTTCTTTGGCGGGGAGTTCCGCCGCCCATTCGGCCTTGAAGCTTTCGCCCTGAGCTTGCCAACGCGCGATCAGGTCAGCGCGCGACCACACCTCGCGGCGCAAAGGCTTGTTCGCGGCGATGATCTTGCGCATCTGGGCCTCAATCGCGGGCAGATCATCAAGCGTGAAAGGCCCGTGCGATTTGGGGGCCATCACATCATAATAGAAGCCATCATCGGTGGCGGGGCCAAAGGTGATCTGGGTGCCCGGCCACAGTGCCTGTACAGCCTCGGCCAGCACATGGGCATAGTCGTGCCGTGCAAGCTCTAGCGCCTCTGCCTCATCCTTCGCGGTGATGAGCGCGAGGGTCGCATCACCCTCAAACGCGCGGCAAGCGTCGCGCACCTCGCCATTCACCCGCGCGGC
>JAGWQR010000010.1 GCA_028869975.1 Alphaproteobacteria bacterium
ACGACGGACATGAAATCTGGACACCGGCGGATGCGCTGCATGAAGTATTGAAGGCGATCGAGCCGGTGTTGGGCGCGCCGGAAGGCGCGAAACTCGCCTGGCGCCCGCAGACGATGGTGGCGGTAAGCGAGGGCGACGCCGCGACGCTGCTCAAGCTGATCGACGCACTCGATGATGACGATGATGTGCAAACCGTCTGGGGCAATTATGATATTCCGGACGAGGTGATGGAGAAGCTTGCTTGATTGTTCTCCCGACGCGCGGGAGGGGGGCCTGATCCTCATCGGCATTGATCCCGGATTGGGCACCACCGGCTGGGGCGTGATCGCCGCCACCGGCAACCGGCTCACGCACATCGCCAACGGCCAGATTTCAACCGATGCCAAAGCGCCGCTCCCGTCCCGCCTTGCCGCGCTCGATGCCGCACTCACCGATGTGCTGCTCGTCCACGCTCCCGTCTCCGCCGGAGTCGAGGAGGTGTTCCTCAACGCCAATCCGCAATCGACGATGAAGCTGGGGCAGGCGCGCGGGGTGGCGCTGCTATCCCTCGCGCGCGCGGGGCTGGAGATTGAGGAATATGCCGCAAGGCTGGTGAAAAAAGCCGTGGTCGGCGTCGGCAATGCCGACAAGGCGCAGGTGCACGCGATGGTCGCCCGCCTGCTCCCCACGGCAGCCATTGCCGGATCAGATGCGGCGGATGCGCTTGCAATCGCGATCTGTCACGCGCACATGCTGGCGAGCAAACGGTCTTTGGGAGGATGACGGGGCGGTGATCGCACGTTTATCAGGACAGGTGGCGGAAACCAGCGCCGACTACGCGGTGATCGAAGTGAACGGCGTCGGCTATCTCGTGCTGGCCTCGGCGCGGACTTTGGGCGCGCTTGAGCAGGGCGCGCCCGCCACGCTGCACACCGAAATGCAGGTGCGCGAGGACGCGATCACCCTGTTCGGGTTCGCGAGCGGGCAGGAACGCGACTGGTTCCGGCTCTTGACCGGCGTGCAGGGCGTGGGCGGCAAGGTCGCGCTCGCCATCCTCTCGGTGCTCGAGCCGGACGCGCTTGCGCTCGCCATCAGCGCGCAGGACAAGGCGATGGTGGCAAGAGCGAATGGAGTCGGCCCCAAGCTCGCCGAGCGGATCGTGCGCGAGTTGAAGGACAGGGTGGGGGCGCTGGCGCTCCCGGTGACGACCGCCGCGCTGCCCTCCCCGCGCGGTGCTGCGGGCAGCGCGGGCCTCATCCCCGATGCGCTCTCCGCGCTCGCCAATCTCGGCTTCAAGCCGGCCGAAGCGAGCGTTGCGGTCAGCCAGGCGCTCGAAGAACTCGGTAATGCGGCCACCCTCGATGCCCTCGTCCGGCTGGCGCTGCGCAAGGTGGGGCAATAAGGCCTGAGTGATGACCAACCCCCATCTCTCCCCCACGTCCCACCCCGAGGATGCCGATGCCGCGCTCCGGCCCAAGTCGCTCGCCGAGTTTGTCGGGCAGCGGGAAGCGTGCGAGAATCTCTCCGTGTTCATCGCCGCCGCGCGCAAGCGCGCCGAGCCGCTTGATCATGTGCTGTTCTTCGGCCCGCCGGGCCTGGGCAAGACCACGCTGGCGCAGATCATCGCGCGCGAAATGGGTGTGGGCTTTCGTGCCACGTCCGGCCCGGTGATCGCCAAATCGGGCGATCTCGCCGCGCTGCTCACCAACTTGGAAGATGGCGATGTGCTGTTCATCGACGAAATTCACCGGCTCGCGCCCGCCGTCGAGGAGGTGCTCTACCCCGCGATGGAAGACCGCAAGCTCGACATCATGATCGGCGAGGGGCCGTCGGCGCGCTCGATCCAGATTGATCTGCCGCGCTTTACGCTGGTGGGCGCAACGACGCGGCAGGGCCTGCTGACCACGCCGCTGCGCGACCGTTTCGGCATTCCGGTGCGCCTCAATTTCTATACGGTGCCGGAGCTGGAGCGGGTGGTGGTGCGCGCGGCGGGGCTGCTCGGCATGGGCATCGCGGCGGATGGTGCACGCGAGATTGCCCGGCGGGCACGGGGGACGCCGCGCATTGCCGGGCGGCTGCTGCGCCGGGTGCGCGACTTTGCCGATGTGGCAGGCACTTCAGAAATTCATGCTGATCTGGCCGACAAGGCGCTCAACCGGCTGGAGGTGGATTCGCTTGGCCTTGATGCGATGGATCGCCGCTACCTCACCATGATCGCCGACATTTACAAGGGCGGCCCGGTGGGCGTGGAGACGCTGGCGGCGGGGCTTTCCGAGCCGCGCGATACGGTGGAAGAGGTGATCGAGCCGTTCCTCATCCAGCTTGGGCTGGTGGCACGCACTGCGCGCGGGCGCTGCCTGAATGGGCTGGCGTGGAAACATCTCGGGATCACGCCGCCGCAGGGGCAGAGCGGGCTATTTGATGATACCGAGGGGGGCAAATAGCACCGAATTACAAGTGGCGGCTTTTGACAACAGGCATGTTTTGGGGGCACGCGCTTTGCATTGGTGTTGTCCATCCGGTTGCGGCAAAAGCAAGAGCACTTCATTCAGGCTTTGACAACGCGCCGGGGGCTGGCTAGCAGCATGCTTATGAGGAGAGGGTACTGCTGAAAGCGAAGTATAGGCCCGATAACCCATAATGATTGCACTCGTTCGCATTGCCCTGTTGCGCCCGCTCACCTTCATCGTGATGGCGATCCTTATTCTGCTGGCGGGCATGATTGCCGCCTTCCGCACTCCTGTGGATATTTTTCCGGACATCCGGATTCCGGTCATCGCGGTCATCTGGCAATATGAGGGATTACCGCCGGATCAGATGAGCGGGCGTATCGTCACCGGCTATGAACGTATCCTGACAACGACAGTCAACAATATCGAGCATATTGAAAGCCAGTCGATGTCTGGCCGGGGCATTGTCAAAATCTATTTTCAACCCGGTACGGATATCCGGATTGCAACAGCGCAGGTGACGTCGATTTCGCAGACATATGTCCGCTTTCTGCCGCCCGGTGGCCAGCCACCCTTCATTCTGAACTATAATGCTTCAACGGTGCCGATCATTCAGCTTGCCCTTAAAGGCAATGGCATATCGGAGGCTCAGCTCTTCGATTTGTCGCAAAATCAGGTCCGCCCCGCGCTGTCCACAGTTCCGGGGCTCGCACTGCCCTGGCCTTCCGGCGGCGCACAGCGGCAAATCCAGGTTGATCTGGATCCGCATATGCTCCAGCAGACAGGTTTGTCGGCGCAGGATGTGTCTGATGCGCTGGCCGCACAAAACCAGGTCAATCCGGTTGGCTTCATCAAGATTGGGACGAACCAGTATAATGTTCAGCTCAACAACGCGGTCAATTCGGTGGAAGCGCTCAACGCCATTCCGATAAAGGTCATCAACGGCGTCACTGTGACTATGCGCGATGTGGCCCATGTGCGCGATGGCAGCGTGCCGCAAACCAATGTCGTGCATGTTGAAAACCAGCGTTCGATTCTGCTGACCGTGCTCAAAAATGGTGCAATTTCGACACTATCCATAATTGACAATCTCAAACGGCGGTTGCCCAAAATTATTCCGACTCTGCCACCGGGGACAAAGATTTTACCGCTTGCGGATCAGTCCCTGTTCGTGAAAGCGGCGGTACAGGGCGTGGTGCGCGAAGGTGTGATTGCCGCACTGCTGACTGCGCTCATGATCCTGCTCTTTCTTGGTTCCTGGCGCTCGACGCTGATTGTGATTGTTTCGATTCCGCTCTCTGTGCTGGCGGCAATCGCGGCGCTCGCAGCTTTTGGGGAAACGCTCAATGTGATGACGCTGGGCGGACTGGCGCTCGCGGTCGGCATTCTGGTCGATGAAGCGACGGTGACGATTGAGAGTATCAATTATCATCTTGAACAGGGCAAGCCGGTGTTGACGGCGATTATGGATGGCGCGACGCAGATCGTGACTCCCGCCTTTGTTTCGCTGCTCAGCATCTGCATCGTGTTCGTGCCGATGTTCGTGCTGCCCGGGGTGGCGGGCTATTTGTTTGTGCCGATGGCGCTGTCGGTTATTTTTGCGATGGTCGCGTCGTTCATCCTGTCGCGGACACTGGTGCCGACGATGGCGCGCTATCTGTTGCAGGCGCACGCGCCGGGTGATGCCATGCAGGGCCAGACGCATGTCTTTGCCCGCATTCACCGGGGGTTCGAGTCTGGGTTTGAACGATTCAAGCGGGGGCATCTCGCCTTTCTTCACGAGGCAATGCGCGTGCGCAGCGCCTTCCTTGTGCTGTTCATGGTCATGGGGGCCGCCTCATTCCTGCTGGTGCCCTTTCTGGGACGCACCTTTTTCCCGAGTGTCGATGCGGGACAAATCCTGCTGCATGTGCGCGCGCCGATTGGCACAAGAATTGAAGCAACTTCAGATGAATTTGCCCATATCGAGGCACGGATTCGCACACTGATCCCTCACCATGATCTGGTGGCGGTTGCCGATAATATCGGCCTGCCCAACAGCGGCATCAATAATGTCTATACCAATGACGGCACGATTGGCCCGCAGGATGGCGATATTCTTATCAGTCTCGCGCCTGGCCACGCCGCAAGTCAAGCCTATATTGATACCATGAACCATGATCTGCCCCTACATTTTGCGGGGGATAATTTTGCGTTCCTGCCTGCTGATATTACGAGCCAGATCCTCAATTTCGGGGTTCCCGCCCCGCTCGATATCAAAGTGAGCGGAAGGGATTTGAACAAGGATGCCGAGATTGCCACAGCGCTGGTAAAGCAAATTCGCCGTGTGCCGGGTGCCGCCGATGTCCGGATTCAGCAATCATCGACCTACCCGCAGTTGAAAGTAACGGTTGACCGTGACCGGCTCGCACAGATGGGGCTGACCGAACGCGATGTGACTGCGGGTCTGTCTAATGCAGTTGCGGGAACGGCGCAGGTTGCGCCTACCTTTTTTCTCGATGCCAAATCCGGGATCACCTATCCGATTGTGGCACAAACCCCTGAATACAAGCTGAGCGCGATTGATAGCCTTTCCAATGTTCCGATCAAAGGCAGTGGCGCTGCTGCACCCCAGATTCTGGGTGGTCTTGGTGTGGTGACACGGGCGGATGTGCCCGCCGTTGTGACGCATTACAACATAGCGCCGACCATCGATATTTTCGCCCGCCCCGATCATCGTGATCTCGGGGGCGTCACCGACGCTATCCACAATATTGTGCAGCGGGTCATTCCTTCACTGCCCAAGGGCACGACAATCAAACTCAGCGGACAGAGCGAGACAATGGGCATTGCATTCACCTATCTCGGCTTCGGGCTACTTGCCGCGATTGTGTTGATTTATCTGATTATAGTCGTCAACTTTCAAAGCTGGCTTGATCCCCTCATCATCATCATGGCGTTGCCCGCCGCGCTCGCCGGGATTGTGTGGATGCTGTTTGTGACCGGAACAACCATTTCCGTGCCGGCACTCACCGGCGCGATCATGGCCATGGGCGTGGCCACCGCAAACTCGATTCTGGTGGTAAGCTTTGCGCGCGAGCAGTTGGCCATGCATGGCGATAGTGCGCGTGCAGCGCTGGAGGCGGCTCAGGTTCGTCTGCGCCCGGTTCTGATGACCGCGCTCGCCATGGTGATCGGCATGGTGCCAATGGCGCTGGGCTGGGGCGAGGGCGGCGAGCAGAATGCGCCGCTCGGACGCGCCGTCATCGGTGGTCTTGCCTTTGCAACCGTTGCGACCCTGAGTTTTGTTCCTGTGCTCTTTAGCGTTGTTCATCGCAACACGGCACCCAAACTCTCAGATCCAGACCTTGAACAACCGGTGACAACCCATGCCTGATGCTGAAACTACGCTCCCCCGATTCCCGCTGAAACAACTGGCGATCATAATTGCGCTGCTTGGACTTGTGGCGGCGATAATCGGGATAGGCGTGCGCCAGATGGATGCCGCAGGAGGCACCGATCATAGCGGCGAGGCGAGCCTGCCTGCCGTCAGTGTTGTGACCCCCTTTCGCGAGAATACCCCGCATATGCTCACGCTGCCGGCGACACTGCAAGCGTTCAACAGCGCGCCAATTTATGCGCGCACCAATGGTTATGTGCGGCGCTGGTTGGTCGATATTGGTGATTCGGTACGCAACGGCCAGGTGCTGGCGCTGATCGACACCCCCGATGTCGATCAGCAGCTCAAGCAGGCGCAGGCCGATTATGAAACCGCGCACGCCAACCGGGCACTCGCGCAGATTACCGCCGAGCGGTGGGCGATTATGCTGAAGCGCGATGCAGTTGCACAGCAGGATGCCGATGAAAAAAGCGGCGATTTCCGCGCCAAGGATGCCGCCGCCAATGCGGCGCGCGCCAATGTGCGCCGTTTGCAGGTGCAGGAAGATTTTGCGCAGGTACGTGCGCCCTTTGCCGGCATCATTACCAGCCGCTCAACCCAGATCGGTGCCTTGATCGTGGCGGGCACGGCCGCCTCGCAACCGCTGTTTACGGTTTCGGACATTCATCGCCTGCGCGCCTATATCAATGTGCCGCAGGCGACTGCGCCACAAATCTACACGGGCCAGCACGCCAGGCTGCTCCTGCCCGAATATCCTGGGCGCATATTTGATGCGGTGGTAACGCGCAGCGCCGGCGCGGTTGATCCGCAATCGGGTTCTGTGTTGGTTGAGCTGATGGCCGACAACCGGGATCATGCCCTGAAACCCGGTGCCTATGCACAGACACAGTTCGCATTGGGTGGTAATGGGCAAGGTGCGCTGCATATACCCTCGCGATCGATAATATTCAGGGGAAACGGGCTTTCGGTGGCTGTGGTTGATGCGCAGGGGAAAGCGCATCTTCGTCCGGTCACGATCGGCACCGACGATGGTAAAACCGTTGTCGTCAACACAGGCCTCACCGGTAACGAACATGTCATCGATACCCCGCCCGATGGCTTGAGCGATGGCGATTCCGTGCGTGTGGTTGCGACCACCAAATGAGCCATAGCTTCAATATAAGGGGTTTAGGGGGCGTGTTCATGCTCGCACTTGCCGGGTGCGCGCAAGTGCCCCGCTATGCTGCACCCATTGTTCAGACGCCTACCACTTACAAAGAGGCCGGGCCGTGGATCATGGCCCAGCCCGACGACAGCGCCGCCCGGGGCAAATGGTGGGCGATTTTCGGTGATCCCCAGCTCGATGCACTGGAAACGCGCCTGAACAAGGACAATCCCTCGCTTGCTGCCGCAGACGCACGCTACGCCCAGGCGCTGGCGGTGGCGGGGCAGGCGCGGTCGGGGTTGCTCCCGGCAATCACCGTGAATGCTGATGCCAGCCGCAATCGGCTTGCTGCGGGACATCCGCTGGGCCAGGGCAACAGCCTCACCTATACCGAGCGTGATATTGGCACGGCGTTCGGCTATGAGGTGGATTTGTGGGGCCGGGTTCATGCCAATCTTGCTGCGGCGCGTGCAGACGCACAGGCCAGCGCAGGCGATGTGGCTGCGGCGCGGCTGCTGCTTCAGGCGCAACTTGCAACAATCTATTTCGCATTGCGCGGTGATGATGAGGCGCTGGCGCTCTATGCGCGCACGGTAGACAGCTATGCCCGTGCCTATGCGCTGACCCAGACACGCCACGAAGGCGGCATTGCCTCGGGAATTGATGTCAACCGCGCGCAAACCCAGCTCGCAACTGCAAAAGCGCAGCGTGATGCTGTTTTCGCAGATCGTGCCGTCCTGGAACATACCCTTGCCGTGTTGACCGGCGTTCCACCGAGTGCGCTGACACTTTCTCCGGTAAAATACATCGCGGGATTACCTGATGTTCCGGTGTCCGCGCCTTCCACCCTGCTTCAGCGCCGCCCGGACATCGCCGCCGCCGAGCGCCGGGTTTACGCCGCAAACGCACGCATCGGGGTAGCGCGCGCGGCTCTGTTTCCGCAAGTCACACTGGGAGGATCGGCGGGGTTTCAGACGGTTTCGGGCGCGCTCCTGACTGCCCCCAACACATTTTGGGCGCTGGGGCCGGCCTCCGCGCTCGCCACCTTGTTCGACAATGGCAAGCGCCGCGCCGCCATCGCTCAGGCGCGCGCACAGTTTGACGAGGCATCTGCGAATTATCGCGAGACCGTGCTCGGCGCATTCCGAGATGTTGAGGATGCACTTGCCAGACTGCGCTGGCTGGCCGCCCAGACGCAGGATCAGTCGGAAGCTGTACGCGGGGCGAATGCGACGCTTGATCTGGCGCTATTCCGCTATCGCAGCGGTGCGGCTGACTATATCGAGGTCACCACCGCGCAGACAGACAGCCTCAACGCCGAGCGCGCACTCGTTACACTCCACGTCCAGCAGGCCCAGGCGCGGGTTGATCTGGTGCGTGCGCTGGGCGGCGGGTTGTAAAGAGGATCCCCGTCGAACAAGGCGGGATACACTCCTGATGTGAAGGGCATGGTTTTTTATATCCAAAGCCTGAAACCAGGCGTCCGCCGCTATGATTGGTGTACGGAACCTTGGGTATTCTCGCGTTTGATAAGCTTTGCAAGACTCCATTTATGTACTTCTGTTGGGCCGTCGTAGATGCGAAACGCGCGGATTTCACGGTAAATGCGCTCGACGATCGTATCGCCGCTCACACCGGTTCCCCCCATGACCTGTACGCAATTATCGAGCACTTTCATCAGGGCTTCACTGACAGCGACCTTGGTCATCGAACTTTCGGCTGTGCCAAGCGATCCCGTATCGAGTACATCTGCGCACCAGTCGATCATGAGTTCGCACTGCTTTATGGCAATCCGGTTGTCCGCTAGCATAAAGCCGACGCCCTCATGATCAATGAGCGGCTTGCCGAATGCGTGGCGCGCACAGGCGTAAGCGACAGCGATTTCCTGAGCCCGGATTGCGCAACCAAGCCAGCGCATGCAATGCGAAAGCCTCGCCGGCGACAGCCGTATCTGCGCATATTTGAAACCTTCTCCCGATGCCCCCAGCATCTGCTCCGCGGGCAGGCGCAATTCATTGATCTCGATTTCGGCATGGCCGCCCGGCATAGACGAATCGATGGTATCCAGCACGCGTGTGGTTATGATGGCAGGATCCGGCAATTCCACGAGAAACATGCACGCACCATCATCCGATTTTGCCATGATGATTCCGACGCGCGCACCTTCAGCACCAGTAATGAACCGCTTGCGACCGTTGATAATCCAGTGATTGCCGTCTCGGTGGCACATGGTTTGCATCATCGCAGGATCCGATCCGGCACCACCTTCCTCGGCTGGCTCGGTCATAAAAAAGGCCGAGCGGGCCTTCCCATCGACAAGTGGCTGCAAGAAGCGCGCTTTCTGCTCGGCATTGCCAACCTTGCCGAGCAGATACATGTTGCCTTCGTCGGGTGCCATGGTGTTGCAGGCGACCGGACCTAAAGGAGACAAACCCGAGCGGATCAAAACGATCGCCGTCTCGCGCTGCGTGAGGTGTGCGCCACCGGGAAGAATATGCGGCGTAAGGACGCCCGCGTCACGCGCTTTCTGTCGCAGCTCGTTGACCAGATCAGCGGTGGGGCCATGCCCGTGCACCGGATAGCGCGGATCGGTCTCATATGGCTCGATAGAGGTGCGTACAAAATCTTCCACCCTACGGGCGATTTTCAAAGCGCGCTCGGTCATCAGTGTCTCCTATCTTCATGGATCATCGCCGCTGCGCGCAAGCCGAGCGCCATGGCAGGGGCGTTGGTGTTACCCGTCACATGCCAGGGGATGACCGAAATATCGACGACGCGTAACGCTTCCACGCCGTTGACGCAGCAGCGCGGATCAACCACCGCGTTCGCGTCGCTGCCCATCCGGCACGAGCGGATCGCGTGCAGTCCGCAGGTGGAGAGCCGCCGGAAATGGTCGAGCAGCGCGGCATCGCTGGTCACCGCCTTGCCCGGAATCATCTCCTCGCCGACCATGCCCCCCAATGGCGCCGCCGCCATGTATGCGCGCATCATCCGCATCATTGCAATCGCCGAGCGCTGGTCATGCTCGGTTGAGAGCCAGTTGGGCAGGATGGTGGGGGTGTCGGCGGCGTTCGGCCCGCCCGCGCGCACGCTGCTCTCCGAGGTCAGGCGCAGCAACTGGCCATAAATGGTGATGCCGGGGCGCGGATCAATCTTGTCGAGCGGGACGGGGTTGTTGTCATCGCCGACCGCGAAGGTATAGCCGCCGAGATAGAATTGCGCATCCACCCGGCCATCGGGGTGCGCGACATTGGCGAACGCGCCGACCTCGAACGGCCCGGTGGCGAGAATGCCGGTGCGGGTAAGCAGGTAGCGCGCCATCGCCAGCGCCGCGCCAACGCCGTAAAAGCTCTTGTTGGTGCCATTGCCGTGCTCCAGCCGATAGGGCATCGAGCAGGCGAGATGCTCGATCATCTTTTCGCCAACATCGGGGGATTGGGCGAGCGGGGTGATGCCGACGCTTTTGAGGCGCGCGCCATCGCCGATCCCTGAGCGCTGAAGCAGCAACGGGCTTTCCATCGCGCCGCACGAGACGATGATCTCCCCTGCACAATCGAAGCGGGTGGAGATGCCGTTCACGTCCGCCTCTAAGGCAACCGCGCGCTTGCCCTCGAAGACAATCCGCTGCGCCAGCGCGCCCGTGACCACCCGCAAATTGGCGCGGCCTTTCGCGGCGGCAAGAAAGGTGCGCGCGCTGCTCTGCCGCCGCCCGCGCTTGATATTATGGCTGTAGAGACCGACGCGGTTGCCGGTGCTGCCGTTGAGATCATCAACGTGCGTCATCCCGAGTGCTTCGCCCGAAGCGATCATGTCCTCGGCGAGCGGATAGGTGTAGATGGCAGGATCAACATGCACGAGGCCGCCCTTGCCGCGCGTGGGTGATGGCCCCGCCGCATGGTCCTCAAGCTTGAGGAACGCCTCGGTCATGCTCGCGGCGTTCCAGCCGGTTGCGCCATGCGCTTCCCAATCGTCATAATCCTGCGGCTCGCCCCGGCTCCAGATCATCCCGTTGATCGACGATGAACCGCCGAGGCCCTTGCCCCTGATCCAGACCTCATTGGCCGGGCCGCCTGCCTCGCGCGGCTGCGCCACCGGATACACCCAGATATGCGCCGGGTTGGTGACGAGCTTGGCGACGCCCTTCGGGAGCGTCACCCAGAAGCTATCGTTCGCGCCGCCCGCCTCCAGCAGCAGCACCTTCGATTTGCCGTCCGCCGAGAGTTGCTCGGCAACCACACACCCTGCCGAACCTGCGCCGACAATGATATAATCCCAGCATTCAGACACGTTTGCGTCCCCCCTATTTGCCCTCTTTCAGCCAGCCAAGTCCCCGCCGGAGCAGATCATAGAAGACCGGCAAATCCCACGCGCAGCGATCAACGCTCGGCCACCAGTCGAGCAATGGCTGCAAATCATAATGCCCCCTGCAATGGCCGAGGGTAAGGTAAAGCACCGCGCCTTTTCCATGCTGTTTGATATAGAAGACGGGATGCTTGCCCGGCGCGTCTTTCGCTTCGACAAAGCCGGTGCCTTCCTCGGTGCATGTTGTTTCAAGCAGGACATGAAGATCGCCATGGCATTCGAGATGATATTGTTCGTCGGTGGTCTCAAACGGCGCGACGCCCTCGACGAGCGGGTGTGCCGGATCGGCGACCGTGACGGTGTAAGGCACAATTGGTGGATGCGAGATGAACTGGCTGCCCAGCATATCCATGAACAAGGGTGCCCAGCGCGGCGCATCCCATAGCCCTGCATCCGGCCCGTCGCTCAGCAGCCGCAGCACTGAGTTGGTGCCATGCAGCGCATACCAGCGCCCGCCCTTGTCCAGCCAGTTGCGCAGCGCCTCCTGCGCCTTCAACGAGGGCGTCACATCACAGGTGTAGGTGATGAGAATGTCCGCACTCTCCAGCGCCTCGATTGTCCCATAATTCTCGAACACGCGGGTGCGCACGCGCTCATCCTCGGCGAGCAATTTGAGCAACTCCAGCCGCGCAAAGTCGATGTCATGCCACACCCCGCCCGCAATCAGGACGGCTTTGATGCGGGTGGGGTGCTGCTCCTCCGCGCTCTCGCTCATACTTTGTGGCCCAGCGCACCGGAAATATATTTATCCATCGTCCGGTGGAACTGACGGATGCGGATTTCCTGATAATCGCCAAGCTGAACCTTGCCATTCTTCGAGGCATGGAGGCCCTGCTGGACATAGGGCAGATTGTCCATATCCTGCTCGAACACCGCGCCCAGCCCTCCGATTTCCGCAGCATCGGTCCATTTTTCTTCGGCGGTCAGATAGTGCATCGGCACACCGCGCGGAATCTTCTCACCCTTCTTGACGCGCGCAAGAATCCGTACTTCCATCAGGCAGGTGTCTGGGGTTTTGCCCGGCCGCCAGCGATAGACAATATTGGGCATGAACCCGCCCCAAGGGGCGAAATTGGGGAACACATTGTAGACGAGCGCGTCGATCAGTTCGGCGTCGGTGGCGTCCTCAAGGCTATAGCCCGCGCCCGCCGCATAGACATTGCGCAGCTTGGAGCCGAGCGTGGCGCGCGCGGTGTTCCCGCTTGGCACCTGCACGGCATAAGGATCGGCAGAGGCATCATAATTGTCCGACGAGCGGCCATTATATTTGATGAACTCGTCGACGATCCATTGCTCGGTCTTGCCGGTCGGATCGATATGCGGGCTCAAGACCCCGAACGGCACCAGATTGACGTTCACATTGTCGCCCCAGTGCCAGTAAGCGGAATTGCTGTCCCCGGTGAACGGCAGGATTTGCGGGTGAGTGACGAGCGTGTGCCAGGCCTCCATGAATGCCTCCGCCGTAACTTTCCAATTGGCAGGCACTTCCTTGGCAACCCAGATCACCGTGGTGCATTCCTCATGCTTCCAGCGCTTGAAATGCTCGGGCAGGGGCGCGAGGAACTCCTCAAGCGACGGCCCGCCCTTCTCCTCGCGGATGAAGATATAACCGCCCCAATGCGCCACCTCGGCCTCGGGGAGTTGTAGCTCCTCCTTTGAAAGATGGCTGAAATCCCACGGGCAGGGGTTGGTCTCGTAGCTGCCGTCCTTCTTCCACTGGAAGCCGTGGAACGGGCACTGGAAGCTGTCGGCATGGCCATCTTCGGTGCGCAGCTTGCGCCCGCGATGCAGGCAGACATTGTGGAAGGCGCGCACGCTGCCATCGTCCTGCCGCGAGATCAGCCAGGAGCGCCCGGCATTCTCAAACACGACATAATCGCCAGCCTCGGGCAAATCTTCTTCGCGCGCGGCGAACTGCCAGACATAGGGCCACATCTTTTCGCGTTCGAGTTTGGCGAACTCCTCCGAAGTATAACGGCTCGCCTCCAGCGGCTCCGAGCCAAGATATTCATAGCTCTCTTCGGTCAGGCATTGGGGCGCGGGGCGCGAGTCGGCGCCCATCAGCGCGGTCCAGCTCACACCCGGCGAACGCGCCTTGCCATGCGTCAGCTGGGGATCAATATCGGCCATCTTAAATCCTCTCAAATACGTTCATAAACATGATCGTCGAGCAGCTCATGGAAGCGCTGCACGCGTTTCTCCTGCATCGGCAGAATCGCGCCAACATAGCCGCGCGAATTGAGCCCAAGCTGCTGGTTGGTGCCGATGCTCAGATCCTGATCGGCAACAAAGCCGAGCGACTCGCCATCGCCGTGCACACTCACCTTCTTTTCCGCCCATTTGAGCGGCATATTGCCAATCGGCGTCTCAACCCCAGGCATTTGCGGATTATTGACCGCCACATACCAGTGATCGAAGATGCACTTCTCCGGATCGGTCGGGTGCGGCTCGGTCCTGAGCACCTGAAACGCCTCGGGCGCGAAGGTCAATGTCAGGTTCGGGAACAGCGTGATGTGGTAATAATCGACCAGTTGCTGGTCGGACATAGAAGCGTAATTATGAAAGCCGCGCTCTGGCCCGAGTTTGCGCTTGGCTTCGATCACCGCCGCGCGGATGTCGTTGGTGCGGCCTTTATAATCAGCGGGGTTGAGCCCCCAGGCGGCGGCAATCGCATCCAAGGGCGGCGGTGCCTCGCCTGTGTTATACGCCTCGACCCGGCCGGTCGCCTGATGGCCTTTCATCCACATGCCGTTATGTCCGCTCGGATACATCTCGAACAGCGTATCGGGCAGGCCGTCGTTGATGAAGGTCGCCAGTTCGGGGTGGATGGTCGGCAGATGGTAGCTCTCGTTGAAATTGTCGCGCACAATCTTCCAGTTGAAGTTGCATTCTGCCGACAGGTACATCACCCGCACCCAGTCATCGATGCCATATGCCGCGAGGCGATCAGGCAGCGGATCGAGCCACTCCAGCAGCGGCTTGGCGTTCTCGTCCATGTTCCAGAAGATCATGCCGCCCCAGACCTCGCAGCGCAGTTCGATCAGCGAGACCTTGCCGCACGGCGAGCCGCCGGGGTAATCGCCTTCGTCCTGCACATGGCGCAGCACACCATCCGCCGAGAATTGCCAGCCATGATAGCCGCAGGTGATGCGCGGTGCGCCGCCCGAGGTGCCATTGACCAGCCGGTTCCCGCGATGGCGGCAGGCATTGTAGAAGGCGCGCACGCCGCCATCTTTCTGCTTGACCATGATGACCGATTCCTTGCCGAAATTATGGCAAACCCAGTCGCCTTCCTCTTCCAGCTCGCCCATCATCCCGCCCAAGTGCCAGATTCGCGGCCAGAGATTCTTCCATTCCAGGTCCATATAGTCTTTGGAATAATAGCGCGCGCCGGTGATCGGATCGCCGCGCACAGGCGGATCAAATTCCTTCGAATAGCGCGACAAGAACTGCTCTTCGGTCATGGGCCAACGACTCTCCTGTTAGCATTATATGCCATACTCATGCCGTGTGGGGGAAGCGGCGTCACCTTGCCGAAAGCATAGGTTTTGATCGCGCGAGGGTGTAGTAGACATATCCATCAATCAAAGGAGAGCATCATGGCCAATATTGTCATTACCGGCGCGGCGCGCGGGATCGCGTTGGAGCTTGTCAAGCTGCACGCAAGCGCGGGCGACCTGGTTTACGCACTGGCGCGTGATCTCTCCAAAGCCGATGCGCTCAATGCGCTCGCATCCGGATCGGGTGGCAAGGTCAGTGTTCATGCTTGTGATGTTGGCGATGATGCTTCGGTGCGCGCGGCGGCAGGGCAGGTGAGCGACAGTGTGGACATCCTTTACAATGTTGCAGGCGTCACCGGCACTGTTACGCCCGAGCTGGAGAGCACCGACTGGGCGGTGTTTGATGACGCGCTCAACATCATGCTCAAAGGGCCACTCAGGGTGCTCAATGCGTTTTTGCCACATCTGCAGGCGGGATCAAAAATCATCAACATTTCGAGCCAGTTGGCGGCGTCCACCTGGCCCTATGGCGGCTTTTATGGTTATGTTGCGGCCAAGGCCGGCTTGAACCGGCTGATGCGTTCGGTTGCGCTTGATCTCAAGGACAAGGGAATCATCATTGGCCTGATCCATCCTGGCTGGGTGCAGACCGATATGGGTGGCGCCGGCGCGGATATCACCCCGGTTGAAAGTGCCACCGGCGTGAAAAAGCTTGCCGAGGGCTGGACGCTCGAGCATTCGGGCGATTTCTATAAATGGAACGGAGAAGCGCACCCCTGGTAGGGGATGCAGCCCTTACATCACCGGCTTGGGCGCGGTCGTATCATCCTCAAGATACCAGTTGAGCCATTCATGGAAGAACTGGTTGCCGCGTTCATTCTGCCCGAACACGACCTCGTCGATCGCACCCGATTCGAGATTCTTCTGAATGTCGAGCCCGAGCAGATAATCCTCATTATAGGTGACATCGCGGAAGAAGGTGAGCGCGGCTTCGGTCTGGGCCTTCGCCTCTTCGGTCGGCGGCGCCACCTTGCAGCAATAGAGCAGAACGGTGCGGTTTTTGTCGGGCGTCGGTCCGGGGAAAAGTTGCGCGATCTGGGTGATCTCAGGCGCGACAAAGGCCGAAACATTGGGGAAGAATATCCGCACAAAGTCAAAGCCGTTATTCTCTTGCGTGCCCCATTCTTCGCGCGGCAGCGGACGCAGCTTCTCGGCAATCGCGCGATGCGGAAAGCCAATCCGCATGTTCGGGCCAAAGCCCTCATAATGCATGACGTTTGAGGGCGTGCGCGGCGCAATCGTTTCCGGGTGAAGTTGCGCGAAATGATAGCCTTCGAGATAGCCATCGAACGCGATCTTCCAGTTGGCCCCCTCGATCACGCGGCTGCCAAGGAAGTGCCAGTCCTTGAGGCCAACATGCGCATAATCATCGAGCATCGCGCCATAATAGGCCTCAATATCCATCGGCGCGCCGGG
>JAGWQR010000104.1 GCA_028869975.1 Alphaproteobacteria bacterium
CGATATTGCGGGAAATATCCTGCGCAACCATCGAGAAACTGCTCATATCATAGCTCAGACGGCCCTCGCGCCATGATGCAACGGAGTCCGCGCGCACGGTGCTCAGTTTGAACGAGCCCGTGGCTGGATCCGATGTCAGCGCCTGTCCGGCATGGAGTGGCACGGCGCGCTGATCGGGATCAAACAGGACGCTGCCCTCCTTGACCGCGATTATGTCGGCGTCGGTATCGCGGATAACATCGAAAATAGTGCCGACATCACGCACCGGTGTTGAGCCGACAAGCAGGGTAAACGGGTGCGCAGCGTTATGGGTCACCGCGAACGTCGCCTCACCGCTTTTCAATGCGGCATAACGGGGATCATGACGATCGAGTTCAAGCCGGGTAGCGCCGTTAAGGGCAATCTGCGTGCCGTCGGTCATGAAAATGTCACGATGCTCGCCCGGCGCTGTCTGCACCACATAACGCTGATCCGCCCAGAAATACTGTGCAGAATATCCAGCAATGAGCAACGCAAACGTGGCGGCAATCCCCCCGCCCCACCAGCGCAGCCGCGCCGGATAAGGCCTGGTCTCGGGCTCATTCTCGTTACAGGGCATTTCGGGAGCAGTGGCACGTTCGCCAAGCACCTGTTCAAGGGCGTGGTCTGTATCACACACCGTGTCGAACGCCGCAACATGCCGGGGATCAGCCTCCAGCCAGAGGGTGAAGTCCTCCCATGTGCGGGAATCGCCCTCCGCAAGGCGAATATGCCAATGAATCGCCTCATCCATCATGGCATTTTCGTGCAAATTGTCTCGATCAGAACTCATGTTGGATATCCTTGATGCTGAGACGATTCTCGTCCGCATTTTCCGCATCAAGATCTTCGCGGGCATCCATAATAAGGCGATATGCGCGTTGCAGGTGTTTCTCGACGGCGCTTACGCTGATGCCATGCGCGCACGCAATGTCCTTTTGCGGTTCGCCATCAAGGCGGTATCGTCGCAGGATGTCAACGGTGCGTTCGGGCAGCATCGCCAGTCGTCCGCGCACAAACGCCAGGCGTTCCCGATCAATCAATATGGTTTCAATCGAAGGCTGGCGATCCGCTTCCGGGTTGGGTTCGGCCATGGCGCCATGCCAGTGATCTTCCCGACGTTTGCGCAAAACTGCTGAACGGCGACGATCAATGAAGATATTATGCGCCATTTTGTAGAGATAGGCTTTGGGATCGGCGATTGGCCCCGTCGGCTGTGCGCTGAGTTTGAGCATGATTTCCTGCACCAGGTCTTCCGCTTCATGCGAAGCCGCACCGCGCGCCTCGAGAAACCGCATCAAACCCGGGCGCATTTCAAGGCAGATGGCGATAATTCCATCGTCAGTCACCTTGGGCAAGGCGGAATGTTCGGTCATGAGTCGCAGGCGTATCGGATTCCCTGGGGGCATGGCAACCCCAGACAGGCACGTCGAGAGTGACCATATGCCCCGGCGCAGACAAGCGCATCGCCAGCGCGAAATCGCTCAATACCATATCCGGCGCTATCATTTATGAATATTGTGCTGACCAAGGCAGAAGGAGAAGTGCCGATGCCGTCGTTGCTCAATCGGGAAACTGGAGCGGTTCATCCGGGTGAACGGACGATGTGCGCCGAGCATTTTCAGATGGCTTATGTTACCAATAATCCAGATCAGGCCTGCACCCTGCTCACCCGGCAGCTCGGTATCCGCGCGTTCAGCGCTCTCGATGGGATCAATGCGGAGGGCGGACGCATGGATGTGCGCTTCGCCTGGCGCGGCACCCTGATGTATGAGATTATTCATGCCAGTGGACCCGGAAGCGCCATATTCATGCACCAGATTGAGGGCTTGCCAGATTTTGCGCTCCACCATCATCATCTTGGTTTCCTGGTTCAGGATCGCGCACACTGGGAATCCGTCCTGGATGATGCGCAGAAGAATGGCTGCGAAATACCCTGGAAAAGCAGCAATACGCTGGTTGACGCCTGTTTTGTCAAACGCCCCGGCTTCCCGCACCTGTTTGAATATTTATTGCCGACAGTCGCGGGCCTCGCTTTTTTCAACAATGTACCGAGAAGCTGACGCAATACTCTGGAGCTTGTCTTATGAAACCATACGAACGCCTCGCGCTCACTGGCCGGGTCGCCCTCATCACGGGTGGCGGCACCGGTATCGGCAAGGAAACGGCGCGCCTGATGGCCGCGCGCGGCGCTGATCTCATGCTGGCCGGTCGCCGGATCGAGCCCCTGGAGCAGACAGCAGAACAGATTATCGCCGAGACAGGGCGCAAGGTGTTGATCCGTCCGACCAACGTCACCATCCCGGAAGAAGCGCAGGCGCTTGTAGCGGATACGGCAGCCGCGTTCGACCGGCTCGACATCCTGGTCAACAATGCCGGCAAGGGCACGCATCGCCCGTTGCGCACGATGGATCCGGGGATATGGGACAAGGATCTGCGTCTCAACCTCAACGCCGCATTTTATTGCGCGCAGGCTGCCTACCCGTATCTCAAGAATTCAGGCAAGGGCGCGATTGTCAACATCTCATCGCTGGCAGGCGTCAACGGCACGCTTGGCGTGGGTGCCTATTCAGCGGCGAAAGCCGGACTGCATCAGTTCACACGGGTTGCGGCAGGCGAATGGGGGCCAAAGGGCATCCGTGTAAACAGCGTCGCCCCGGGGATGATTGGTACCGAGCTGGCCAAAGCGAACTGGACAAAAACCGGTTACGACGCAATGACGGCGAGCAAGGGATTTCCGCTGCGGCGCTATGGTGAAAGCTACGAGCTGGCGGAAGTTATCGCATTTCTGGCAAGCGATGCCGCCTCCTATGTCACCGGCGAACTCTTTGTTGTCGGCGGCGGGCCTCAGATCAAGGGCATGATTGACACGGACGAAGGGTGATAGCTGACATGGACAATTCCTACGATCCTCCGGCCCGTTTTGAGAACGCAACCGACCAGCTTCATGAACTGGTCAGCAAGCAGACCGGGATGACAGACTTCGGCCCACCCGATTATCTGCCCGGATTGCGGGCGCTGCTCATGTCGATGGATTATGACCCGCAGTTCACCGAACTGGGCCGCCGTTTTGCTTGGGGTGAAGTGGTGAACACGCTCATGGGCCGCGCTCATGCCTTTGCTGCGATGAAGGCCAATCCTGGCTTCGATGTGCACCCGATCGTTGCGCCGGTGGTCATCACCGGTGTGCCGCGTACCGGCACCACAGCTTTGCACCGGCTGCTGGCAGTTGATCCCCGTCTTCAGGGATTGCAGACATGGTTGCTTGATTCGCCGATGCCGCGTCCCCCGCGCGACACCTGGGAACGCTACCCTGCATTCCAAAAATCTGTTGCCTTGATCGAGGCGCGCTACGAACATGCCCCGCAAAAGCGCGCGGCGCATCATGTGGCTGCCGGGGAAATCCATGAATGCTGTATGTTGCTGCGCCAGCAATTTGTCTCGAACATACTCTCATGCATGTTCTCATCCGCCAGTTATGATGCCTGGTGGCAGTCAACCAGTGAGGAAACTGCCTATCGTTACTATCGCAAATGTGTCGCACTGATCGGAAGCAGCGCGCCTGAAAAGCGCTGGCTGCTGAAGAATCCAGGCCATATCGAAAATCTCGATCTGCTCTTTGCGGTTTTCCCCGATGCCAAAGTCATCCAGACGCATCGTGATCCGGCCAAGGCGATCCCCAGCCTTGTTTCATTGCTGATGCAGCTCGCCGCCGTTATGGAGGATCCGGCACGGAGGTCGCTGCGCGGCAAAATCATGCTCAGCCGCGAAGTCGCCAAATGGTCGAACGCGGTCAGGCGCTGCCAAAACGTCCGGGAAACCCATCATGGCCAGGTGCTCGACATTGTTCATGCCGATTTCCACGCCAACCCCTTGCAGGTGGTTGAACGAATCTATGACTTCATTGGCTGGGACATCCCCGACGATACCCGTGCTGCGCTTGCCCGGCGCATTGCCGAGCAGCCCGAACGCGCCCATGGTGTCCATCGCTATAGTATTGCCGATTACGGGATGACCGAGGATGAAGCGCGTGCCCCGTTCGCCGACTATATCGCCCGGTTCGATCTGCTGGAGCAGCGCAGGTGAGGGCCGCCATTTATCCAGGAAATGGCCAGACCGTCCGTATTGAGACAGTGCCTGATCCTGTCCCCGCGCCCGGAGAACTGCTCATCAAGGTTGACCGCTGCGGCATCTGCGGGACGGACCTTTCAATGACCAGGGGCGGGCGCTGGGACTTTGGTCAAAATGTTCAGTTCGGGCATGAATATGCCGGCACGGTAATCGGGTATGGCAAGGGTGTGGAGGGTTGGCGTGAGGGCGATCATATTGCCGTTCTCCCCTCGGTCGCCTGCGGAGAATGTCGCTCTTGCCGCAGCCATGGCAACAATGTGCTGTGCGCGTCCAAGCCGGGCAATGTCATGACTGGCTTTGCAGAATATGCACGCGTGCCGACAAGCGTAGCCACGAGACTGCCCTCGGTACTTTCGATGGCCGATGGCGCCCTGATCGAGCCGCTCGCGATCAGCCTCTATGGTGTCAGCCTGGCGAGAATTCAGCCAGGTAATCCTGTACTTGTGCTCGGTGGGGGCACTGTGGCGCTTTACGCAATCTACTGGGCAAGACGGCTGGGTGCAGGAAAAATTGTCGCTATGTCGCGTTCGCCGCGCCGCAAGGACCTGAGCCTGGCTATGGGGGCGGATGTCTTCATGGGCTATGAAGAATGTGAAACGGGTGCAGTGATCGAGGCGCTGGGTGGGGTTTCGCCCCGGCTTGTATTCGAGGCGGTTGGTGCGGAAGGAATGCTGCACAAGGCGATCAGCCATGTCGCACAGTTTGGGACGGTAATCAGCCTTGGCTTCTGCACTTCACCCGATTCACTGATCCCCGCAATCGCCGCATATAAATGCGCCGCGATACAGTTTGCTGTCGGCTACAGAATGAATGAATTCCTGTATATCGCCGACCAGATGGACAAGGGGCACTGCGATCCCAAGGTGATCATCACCCGGAATGAGCCGCTCTCGGCGCTTCCGGCCATGTTGGCTTTGCTGCGTGGTGCGAATGAGGAAACCAAAATCCACATTCACTGCAATCCGGGCCAGACAGATGACTGATGAACACGATCCGCACGTCGTAATGTCCCGGAACCCGGATTTTTTTGAGCTGCTCTCGCCATTGCAAGTGGCGCTCGACCACCTTTCGGAAACCTGGCGTCCCGCAGACCCTGCTTACCAGGCCGATGTCTATCGCCAGACGATGACCAGCCTGTCCTACGCATATTTCATGTATTTCCATGCCGATGCAGAGCACCCTGACTGGGCGCCGCTGTGGAACCCGGTCTATACCCTGCAACCGAATCCGGACGATATCTATGTCCAGTCCCCTATTCGCGGTGATCTGGTCTATCGCGTTTCGGGCAACCGTGGCACCTGCAAGATCCTCTCCTTCACCAGTCAGGCGGCACTGTCGGGTACGGTTGACAATATGCCTGTACCCAATGGACACAATGAACTCGACACCAATGAGCTTGGTATCGGGTTGGGCGAGGATTTCTCGATCATCTTCAGTGCTGCGCGGCCGGAGAATTATTCCGGTCGCTGGGCACCGCTTCACCCCGCCGCGCGTGGCATGTATCTGCGCTATCGCATGTATGACTGGGAAAATGAGACCGATCCGCACCTGTCAATCGAGTGCCTCAGCCCTGTTGATCCCAAACCGCGATACACGCCTGAACAGATCATGGCGCGTATCCATGAAATGGCCCAGTTCCCGGCGCGAAAAACCAAGCTCTATTACGCGATGCAGAACGGCGTGAAGAACAGGGTTGGCTTCAATGTTTTTGAACCGGTGCGCTACCCCGGTGCGCTCGTCAAGCAAACCTACTGGCCAGCCTGCTTTCGTATGGAGCCGGACGAGGCACTGATTATCGAAACCGAGATACCCAGTGATGCACCCTATTGGAACATCCAGCTTAACGATCCGCTCTTCAATGCGCTTGAGTATGTTTATCGTCTTTCCAGCACCAATGGCGCAATGTCCATGCTATCATCGGACGGCAGGTATCGCGGCGTTATAGCGCTCACCGATCCCGGTGTGCCGAACTGGCTCGATCCGGCGGGCTACACCGAAGGCGGCATTTATGGCCGCTGGTATGATTGTTCAAGCGAACCAGTGCCAACGATCACCAGAGTCAAGCTGGCTGAACTGCGCAATCACCTGCCTGCGGATACCCCAATTGTGACGCCGGAGCAGCGCCGTGAAGAGCTGGCCCGCCGTGTGCGCGCCTGCCAGCGACGCCGCAGGTGGTGATTTGACGGCAACGAATTTCCGAACGCGCGTGCAGCGACACCGGCGTTGACAGCCGAAGCCCGCGGCAATATCGCCACCTTCGCAAATCTCGGAAAAAAGATAAGGAAATGCGATGTCTCCAGCCGATGACACGAAGCCGCTCATTATAGGGATTGGGGGGACGTTTGCGCCGACTTCATCGACCGAGCAGGCATTGAGGATTGCGCTCGATATGGCGGGTGAGAGTGGCGCGCGCACGATGGTGTTTGGGGCATCCGCGCTGGTGGCGCTGGCGCATTATGGCACGCCTGACTGTGCCCGCTCCGATGCGGCCGCCGGGCTGGTTGCGGCGATCCGCGCGGCGGACGGGCTGATTATTGCCAGCCCCGGTTATCATGGAACGATTTCGGGGCTGGTCAAGAATGCGGTTGATTATATCGAGGAAACCGCGCGCGACCCGCGCCCCTATCTGGATGGTCTGCCGGTGGGCCTGATCGCAACTGCCTTTGGCTGGCAGGCGGCGGTGAGCACGCTCAACACCCTGCGCACGATTGTGCATGCCCTGCGCGGATGGCCTACACCTTTGGGTGTCGCGATCAATTCGAGCAGCGGCCCGTTCCGCGACGGGCTCTGTGTTGACGAGGCGGTGACTCGACAACTCGGCACGCTGGGGCAACAGGTCGTCGATTTTGCACAGCAACGACAGCAGGCCAGGCCGCGTTAAAACGGTTTCTGCCAGGCTAGCGGCGCAGTGGCTTCTCCCGATCGAGCTTCGCTTCCAGCTTTATGTCGCGCGAGGACGAACCGATATAGACCACACGCCCCTGCGGAGCGGCGATCCATTTATGCGCGCGCACAGACCAGTATTGCAGGCGGCGTGGCTCGACATTGAGCGTGATCGCACGCGCCTCACCTGGCTTAAGCGTGACCCGGGTGAAGGCGGCGAGCGCGCGCACAGCAAACTGTGCCCCGGCGGAGGGATGCGCAGGCGGCCCGAGATAAAGCTGCGGTACCTCGTCGGCGGTCACTCTGCCCGTGTTGTGCAGTGTGAAGCGCGCGGTCAGGCCGCCGTTCGCAGTTTTTATGACATGCAGGCCGGAGTAGCCGAACCTGGCGTAAGTCAGGCCATAGCCAAACGGATACAGCGGCGCTTTGTTCTGCTGGTCAAACCAGCGATAGCCGACAAAAATCCCTTCCGAATAGCGCGACTTGCCGCCCACACCCTCCATTGACCGCTCGGGGTAGGCGGGATTATTCGCGGGCATATCGGTCAGCTTGACCGGCCAGGTGAACGGCAGGCGGCCTGCGGGCACGCGCTTGCCCGTGAGCAGATCGGCGAGCGCCCAGCCGCCCTCATCGCCCGAATACCACATCTCCATCACCCCCTTCACCTTATCGAGCCAGGGCATCGCGACCGGCCCGCCAGTGTTGAGGATGACGATGGTGTTGGGGTTGGCGGCGGCGATGTCGGCGATCAGCACGTTCTGGTCGCCGGGCAGCGCAAACGGATCAGGCTTGCCACGGCTCCAAACGAACACGACCGCCGTTTTCGCCTTGTGCGCCGCGTCGATGGCGGCGGCGCGATTGGCCGCGCGCTGCTCTGGCGTCACCCAGGCGAGGCGCACCTGCACCGGATTGCCCGAAGTATCGGCATCGGCCTTCACTTCAATGCTGTGCTTGCCCGCACTCAGCGTCACCTGGCGGCGCACACTGTCTAGCCCGTCGGGTGTAGGCAACACATCATCGGTATTGGCGTGGAGCACATCGCCATGCAGTGCGAGGCCGGAGGTGCCGCCGATCTTCTTGCCATCGACGCTGATTTCGCCGCTCGCGCCGAGGATAGCCAGATCGAGGTCATAATCGCCCGCCGCTACGGCGTTGAGGTTTCCCTTCCACACGGCGTGAGTGCCCTTATGCAGCGCCTTGCCATTGGCATTGGTGTAATCAATGACAGCGTCGGGTTGCGCTGCCGACCCCGAAGTGCGTGTCAGCCCCTCGAACGCGGCGGCGGGGATGGCGGTTCCGGCCATATCCTCCCCCACGGCAAACGGCGCATCCACGCCGGTGCGGCTTTTGAGCGCCTTGACCACGCCAATCTCGCGCTCGGGATAGCCGGTTGCGCGCTCGCCCGGATAGACGACCGCGAAGGTCTGCCGCGCGCCCGCGCCGATGAATACGGTATCGGCCAGATCGGCGGATTTGAGCGGCAGCACACCGTCATTCTTGAGCAGCACAGCGCTGTCCGCCGCGACACGCTCCATATCGGCGGCGTTCTGCGCAATCGGTTCGGGCGTGACGCTGTGCTTGATTCGGCCATCGAGGAAGCCGAAGCGCTCATATTGACCGAGCACGCGCGCCGCCGCACGATCCACCATCGCCATAGTGACGCTCTTTTTGCCGAACGCGACCTTCAATGTCGGGCTGTATCCAGACACAAGCTTTTCCATGTTGAAGGCAGGCGGTTTGGTGCCAACCTCTTCCGGAATGTTCCCGGCTGATGCGAAATATGCCGATAAATCCATCTTTGGTGGCGGCGGGAGTGGGTCGATATTGGCGAAATAGGGCGGGGTGAAGCTGTTCATCGGCGGGCCCATGTCGCCGGGCATATCCATATCCAGCCCGGCGGCGATGAACTCCGCGCCATGATCCGCGCCCCAGTCCGAAGTCACAAACCCCTTGAATCCTAATTCATCGCGCAAAATCCCCGTCATCGTCTTTGGATTGCCGCACGAATATGGCCCGTTGAGCTTGTTGTACGAGCACATCAGCGACGACACGCCCGCATTGATGACATCGCGGAAGGGTGCTGCATAAATCTCGTGCAGCGCCTGCTCATCCACGGTCACATCATTCGGCCCCTCATAGCCGACATAATGCTTGGCCTGCGCCATCACGCCTTCGCCTTGCGCGCCGCGCACAAAGCCCGCGCCAATCGCGCCGGTCAGAAACGGATCCTCGCCATAAACATTGTTGGCGCGCGCGAAGCTCACATCGCGCATGATGTTGATATAGGGCTGAAGCACGACATCAATACCGCGCGCACGGGCATTGCGGCCGACGACGGCACCGAGCACCCGCGCATCTTCGGTGCTGAACGTCGCGGCGAGCGCAAGCGTCGCGGGCGGCGCACCCGAATCAACCCGGGTCAGCACCCCGTGCGGGCCATCGGCCAGGCGCAAGGGGGGAATCCCGAGCCGGGGGACACCGGCAAGCCATCCCGCCTGGCCCTGGTACGTCTCCGCCGGTTCGCGCTGGCCGTGGATGAGTGCGAGCTTTTCCTCCAGCGTCATTCTGGCGATCAGCGCCTTGACCCGCGATTCATTCGCCTGTGCGCGCGGCGGATCGGCGAGGGCTAAAGATGACAGCGCTGTCAATGCGCATCCCAGAGCCAAGGATAGTTTCATGACATTCCCCTCCGCGTGAAGCTTTTCGACATGAAGCCAGAAATTTTCACCCTAGTCCAGTGTAATCCGCTCTGGCTGCGAATATGGTTTAGCTGCGGCTGATTTTGCTGGTGTCAAATGTCTCCAGTCCCGGCTTGAACGTCTTTGCATCCAGAAACTGACGCGTCGCTTCTGCCCGCGCTTCGACCCCGCCAAAACTGTGCAGGGCCTCCTGCGCCCGGATCAGATAATCCTGGGCGTTCTCATAGGTCATTTCGGTCATGCGCCGGACTGCCCATTTGGTTGCGCGAAGTGCGTGCTGGTCTTTCTTCATCAAGGCTTGTGCGATTTCGATGACGCGGGCCTTGAGGCGCTTTGCGGGCACGGCTTGCGTCACCAGGCCTTGTTGTTCAGCCTGCACACCCGAGAGATTTTCCCCCATCATGGCATGATACAATGCCTTGCGCAGTGGCATAAGGTCCGCCGCAACTTTTGACGCGCCACCGCCAGGCAGAATGCCCCAGTTGATTTCAGACAGTCCAAATTGCGCCTCTTCCGCCGCAATGGCAATATCACACGCGAAAAGGGGGCCGTAGCCGCCGCCAAAGCACCAGCCGTTGACCATAGCGATCGTGGGTTTTTCATACCAGCGCAAGCGCTCCCACCAGCGATACGCCTCACGCTGGGCTTTGCGCACGGCGCCAAGTCCGCGCGCCTCATTCTCGCGAAAATACTCCTTCAAATCCATCCCGGCGGACCATGCATCGCCCTCACCGGTCAGAACAAGCACGCCAACATCGTCACGAAATTCAAGCTCCTCGATCACCTGCAACATCTGGCGGTTGAGCATGGGACTCATACAATTACGTTTTTCAGGGCGGTTGAACTTCACCCAGGCAATGCCGCCTTCCACGGTGCAGGCAACTGTGTCCCCGGCCTTTTCCTCAGTTCGATCTGTCATCTTAACCTCCGTTCGCTTGCGGAAATAATATGCTAGATGCATAGCGTGTAAAATGCTATAGTCAATAGCTATTGGAGGCACGAATGGACGGATATGAGAATCCCGATGCGATGGAACACTTCCCAGGTTATGTTCTGCGAAGGACGGCTCATGCAATGATGGCGGAACTTGCGCAGCGCCTCGCACCACTCGATCTCAGAATTTCCGAATGTGCAATTTTGATGATGCTAGGCCAGCGTGGCGATCTCACCTCTGCGGAAATTGGCAAGGTGCTCGACATCCAGCGGGCGAACATGGCGCCGATGCTGAAACGGATGGAGCTGGCGGGATTGATTGCACGCAAGCCGATTGATGGCCGTTCCATGGCGATTGTGCTTACGAAGGTCGGCACAGCACGCAGGGCGCTGGCGCACGCCACTTTGAACGCCTTCGAAGCGGAACTCATGTCCCGCATTCCCGCCCGGCATCGCCATCATTTTATGCCGGCGCTCTACGCGCTCTGGAAGCCGGCAGAACCGGATTGAACCCGTAGTGCAGCATCTGCCATGTCAGGTCTGCTGTTTATTGTGGCACAGGCAGATTATGCGGACGGAACAACCGCCCCCGCTCTGCAAGCAAGACGCACACGAGGGCTGCCACGCCCAGCACAGCAAATCCGCCAACAATGGGAATGACCGAATCATTATAAAGCTGCCCGATCAGCAACCCCAGTAGCGCCCCGCCCAGCAGGCTCGTGATAAAGCCTTGAACCGATGATGCGCTGCCAGCAATATGACCGAGTTCTTCCATGGCCATTGCACCAAAATTGGGAGTTGCGAGGGAAAAACAGTACATGGTCATCGCCTGAAACAGTGCAAAGCCTTGAAGTGTCTCGAAACCGGCCTTCGCCAGGATCAGGTGGGTGCTCGTTATGGCAAGATAGCCGAGCAATGCCGTGTGTGACACCCGCCGTGTGCCGAAGCGTTCGACAATATGCGAATTGGTAAAGGCGCCGAGGGCCATGCCACCCGCTGAAATGGCAAATACCAGCGGAAACCAGCGCGCCGCATGAAAAATATCGGCAAAAACCTGCTCGGCGGATGTAACAAAGCCCATCAGCGCGCCGAACATCGCGGCCATCGCCAGCGTATAGAAGAGTGAAACGCGGTTGCCGACAACTTGCCCAAAATCGCGGGCAATACCCAGAACGGATAGCGCGCGGCGGAATTCGGGATGCAGCGATTCGGGCAGGCGGGCCACAACCCAGAGCGCAACAAGCGCTCCGTAAGCTGCAAGCGCCAGAAAGATCGCGCGCCAAGATACTGTTAGCGCCACAATTCCGGCACCCAGTGTGGGGGCAAGGATCGGAACACCAAGGAACACGACAAAGGCGAGCGACATGACCCTGGCCATGGTACGGCCAGCGTATTTGTCACGCACGATCGAGCCGACCAGTACACGGCTCGAAGCGGCCGCCGCACCCTGAATGAAACGGGCAGCGAGCAGTTGCTCGAAGCTTGAGGCGCCAGCGACGAGCAGGGAGGACAGTATGAAGAGGATCAAACCGGCAAGTAATACAGGCTTGCGTCCCCAGGCATCGGCAAGCGGGCCATAAACAAGCTGGGTCAAGCCCATGCCGGCGGTATAGACCACAATGATCCACTGCTGACGGTTGGCAATTGTCTGATGCATGGCTGCATTCATTTCCGGCAAAACCGTGAGCATGATGTCAGTACCAAATGCGCTGATCGCCATCAGGGCCGCCATCATGACGATAAATCCGTGCATCACTGGCGGTGGTGCCGAAGCGGTCTCTACGCCGGAATCTAAAAACACAAGCTCAACTTTCTCGGGTACTGAACGCCCGGTCTCTGCTAAAGACTTCCCGCCTTGAGCAGCCCGACGGCATGGTGACATGCACGCGCGGTGAGCGCCATATAAGTCAGTGACGGATTCTGGCAAGCCGATGAACTCATCTGTGCGCCGTCGGAAACAAACAGGTTGGCAATATCGTGTGTCTGGCTAAACCTGTTAAGAACTGATGTCGCCGGATCAAAGCCCATGCGCGCGCCGCCCATTTCGTGGATCGCATTGCCGCCCGCCGAGAGTTGGTCGCTGCCCGCCACCACCTGCCCGCCCGCAGCGGTGAGCATCTCGACCGCATCCTGGCGTGCCTGGGTGAGCGCGGCCTGCTCTTCAGCACCATACGCAAAGGCGATGTCGAGCACAGGCAGGCCGTTTGCATCGGTGCGTTTGTGATTGAGCGTCAGGCGGTTGCTTGCGCGCGGCACACAATCGGCAAACACGACCAGCGACGTAGACCAGGGGCCGGGGCCGCGCAGCATGTGTTTATAGTCCGCGCCGATCCCCGCCATATGTTTGCCGCGTGTCCAGGTTGAGCGCATCGCGCCGCCCTGGAACGAGTAACCGCGCGAATGGCCGACACCATCCATCACATCCATGTTGCGGTAGCGCGCGATGATGCAGGCAGTGGGCCGGTTGCCGAAATAATAATGCGTGTCAAAGCCGGGCATGAGTGCTGCGCCGGCGAGTGTGGTCGCATGATCCATGATGTGCGTGCCGAGCACGCCGGACGCATTGGCGAGGCCGTGTGGCATCGCCTCGCTTGCCGAGTTGAGCAGCAGATGGCAGCTATTGAACGCTCCTGCGTTGAGGAACACGAGCCGCGCAGTGGCGGCATGGCGCGTCTTGGTATGCGTATCGATATAGCGCACCCCGGTGACGCGCTTGGTGCGCGGCTCATAATCGATCTTTTCGACGACCGCATCGGTGATCACGGTCAGATTGCCGGTCTTGGTTGCGGCGGGGAGCGTCGATGATTGTGTTGAGAAATAGGCGCCGAACGAGCAGCCGCGCTGACAGATGTCGCGGCTCTGGCACTGGGCGCGACCTTCATCGGGCTTGGCTTCGGTCAGATGCACGGCGCGGCCAATCGTGAGCCGCCGCTCGGGCCATTTCGCACCGATCACGGCGCGCAGATGTGCCTCGACAGTATTGAGTTTCATCGCGGGCAGGAATTCGCCGTCAGGGAGCTGCTTCAGCCCCTCTTTCGCGCCCGACACGCCGATGAAGCGCTCCACCTTGTCATACCAGGGCGCGAGATCGGCATAGCGTATTGGCCAGTCGGTGCCGTGGCCATCACGCTTGTTCGCGCCGAAATCATAGTCCGACCAGCGATAGCTTTGTCGCCCCCAGGTGAGTGAGCGCCCGCCAAGCTGATAGGATCGGAACCAGTTGAAATCCTGCCCCTCGGGCGTAGTGTAGGGATTATCGCGATCATTGACGAAATGATCCTCGATAAATTCGTTGAACTGCCAGTTTTTGCGCTGAACGGCGTATTCGCGCACATATTTTGCGGCATCGCCCATACCGCGAAACGGCATGTCCCACGCGGCCTTCAACTCATTCCCATAACCCGCGCCATGCTCGATCATGCGGCCGCGCTCGATCATCAACACTTTGAGGCCTGCCTCGCACAATTCCTTTGCAGCCCAGCCGCCGGTGATGCCGGAGCCGATCACGATCACATCAAATTGGGGGGCGGCGCTGCTCATCCGAACGCCAATGCCGTCCAGTCGGTGGATGACGCACGCGTGGCTGGTGTTACCAATACATCCGGATCGAAATGTCCTGGCACTGCATCATATTCTAGCTCTTTCGATCCGCCGGTTTCGGACGTGTAATAGCCTGTCA
>JAGWQR010000105.1 GCA_028869975.1 Alphaproteobacteria bacterium
ATCCGCAACCTGGTGATGCTGCATTCCACGCAGGAGATGCGCCAGCAGATTAACCAGCAGAAAATCATCGGCGCTGTGCTGATCGATGAAAGTTTCAGTCGTGATGTTGCCGCCCACCGCCCGGCCAGCGTGTTCCTCGCGCTCGATGGCCGTCGTTCGAACGCCGCCCAGATTGTAGACGAGTATATTAGCACGATAGCGACCAATGTCGGCGCGGTGCTGCGGCCCGAGGCTATACCCGGCGGACAGACGGTGGTGCGCAACATGTTCAACCCCAATCTCGATTTCATATTTTTCATTTTACCGACATTGGTGGTGACGGTGGCGGGTATATCCGCCCTGTCGGTGACGGTGCAATCGGTCGCACGCGAGCGCGAGCTGGGCTCGTTCGATCAGCTCATGGTTTCGCCCCTCCGTCTCTATGAGATTTTGATCGGCAAAATGACTCCGCCCATGCTGATCGGGCTGTTCAATGCGGCGCTTTATCTCATCATCATCACGCAAATCTTCGGTGAACCGCTCAAGGGGTCGATTCTCATGTATTTTGTGTCGCTGGTGTTCTTCCTCAACGCGCAAATCGGTATCGGCATGATGGTTTCGTCGATCGCGCAGACGCAGCAACAAGCCTTTCTCGGCATGTTTCTGGTGACGGTGCCGATCAACATGCTCTCGGGCTTTGCGTCGCCGGTCGATAATATGCCGGTGTGGCTGCAATATGTCAGCCAAGCGAATCCGCAAATGCACATGATTGTCATCATGGAGGGGCTGTTTTTGAAAGCGATGCCCGCCATGGATGTGCTCGCCAACTGTGTACCGCTGTTCCTGATTTCGCTGGTGACGCTCACCACCGCCACCCTCATGTTCCGATCCCGCGTGGAGTAGATTTATGCGCCGTATTGCCCTTGTTTTCGCCATCCCCACCCTGCTCGCCGGATGCACGGTCGGGCCAGAGGTTAAGCGCCCGGAAGTCGCCGGGGTCAACGCGCCTTGGGTTGAGCCTGCCGCGCCGGCTGCCGTGAAAAGCGATTGGTGGACAGACCTGCACGACCCGCAGCTCGATGCGCTGATTCAGGCTGCGCTCGCGCACAATCTCGACATTGCTGAAGCCGAGGCGCATCTGCGCGAGGCACGCGCCAGCCGCGATGCAGCAGCAGGCGGGCGGTTGCCGCAGGTCAACGCCAGCGCCTCCGTCAACGAGAATGGCCTGAGTGAGAATGGCCTTCTCCCCATCAACAAAATTCCCGGCATATCGCGTGATTATTCGCTGTTCGATGGCGGGTTTGATGCGTCATGGGAACTTGATCTGTGGGGCGGTGCCAAGCGTACCGAACAAGCCGCGCAGGCGCG
>JAGWQR010000106.1 GCA_028869975.1 Alphaproteobacteria bacterium
CATCGCATAATATATCCCGCACCCGCTTGGTCGGCTCCAGCAGCCGCCGCTGCTGGTCGATCATGATGCCATTGAGCGTCTTGGCGAGGGTGACCGTGCCGCTATCGGGCGCGAGTTCACCGGTGAGCAGTTTGAGCAACGTCGTCTTGCCCGAGCCATTCGCCCCAACCACGCCAATCCGGTCGCCGCGCTGGATGCGCAAGGTAAAATCGCGGATGATGGCGCGCCCGCCAAAAGATTTGCTCACCCCTTCCGCCACGATCACCGATTTGGTACGCACATCATCGGTATTGAGGCTGAGCTTGGCAGCACCCTGCGGGCTGAGCATCGCCGCGCGTTGCGCGCGCATTTCATGGAGTTTCGCCAGCCGCCCCTGGTTGCGTTTTCGCCGCGCGGTAACACCGCGTTCAAGCCAGTGCGCCTCGATCTTGAGCTTGGCGTCGAGCTTTTCAGCGGCGCGCGCCTCTTCGGCATAGACGCTCTCCATCCAGCCCTCAAACCCGCCAAAGCCGATCTCGTTGCGGCGCAGTGTTCCGCGATCCAGCCACAGCGTCTGCCGTGTCAGGCGGGTGAGGAAGGTGCGGTCATGGCTGATGGTAATGAACGCGCCTTTGTAATCGCTAAGCCAGTCCTCCAGCCAGTCAATCGCGCCAAGGTCGAGATGATTGGTGGGCTCATCGAGCAGCAGCACATCCGGTTCCAGCGCGAGCGCCCGGGCAATCGCGGCGCGGCGGCGCTCACCGCCGGATGCAGTGGCGGCGACACGATCCAGATCAATCCCGATCTGCCCGGCAATACTCTCGACCGCGTAAGCCTCGGGCGGCCGATCGCCCGAAAGCGCATAGTCGCGCAGTGTCGTGAACCGTTCCAGCCTGGGTTCCTGCTCCAGCAGCACCACCTGCGTGCCGGGCACGATGTTGCGTTTGCCCTCGTCCGCCTCGATTTCGTTGGCGAGCAGACGCAGCAGCGTGGTTTTGCCCGCGCCATTGCGCCCGATCAGCGCGAGCCGGTCACGCGCGCCGATATAGAGGTTCAACCCGCGAAACAGCCAGCCCGCGCCCTGCACGAGGCCAAGATTTTCGTAAGCGAGTATCGGTGCGGCCATGGGCGCGCGGGTAGCGGGCGGGACAGGCGTTGGCAAGGCGGCGGATATGCGTTAGGGGCGCCGCCATGCTTTACCAACACTTCCGTGACCATATCGACGCCATATTGACCGCGCTGGAAAGCGAGGGGGTGTTGCCCACAGGCCTCAACCGCGCCGCAATCACGATCGAGCCACCGCGTGATGCGAGCCATGGTGATCTCGCGACCAATGCCGCGATGGTGCTCGCCAAACCGGCGGGGGCGAAACCGCGCGCGCTCGCGGAACGCCTGGTCGAGAAGCTCAGCGGTCTGCCCGAAGTCGCGAGCGCGAGCGTGGCGGGGCCCGGGTTTATCAACCTAACATTGCGTGAAGACGTCTGGCACGCCGAGCTGCACGACCTCACCGAAAAAGCGACTGATTATGGCCGCTCGCAGATGGGCACCGGCAAACGTGTCAATGTCGAATATGTCTCCGCCAACCCCACCGGGCCGATGCACATGGGCCACTGCCGGGGCGCGGTGGTGGGTGATGCACTGGCGAGCCTGATGGAGTTTGCGGGCTATACGGTCACACGCGAATATTATGTCAATGATGCAGGCGGGCAGGTCGATGTGCTCGCGCGCTCGGTGCATCTGCGCTACCGTGAGGCGCTGGGGGAAGATGTTGGCGCGATTCCGGAAGGGTTGTATCCGGGCGATTATCTGGTGCCGGTGGGCAAGAAGCTTGCCGCCGAACATGGCGCGGCCTTTATCGGCAAGCCCGAGGCCGACTGGCTCCCCCTGTTCCGCGTAGAAGCCGTCGCCGCAATGCTAGACCTTATCCGCGCCGACCTCGCCCTGCTCGGCATCCACCATGATATTTTCGCCTCCGAAGCCGAGGTGCAGGCCGCGAAAAAGCCCGAGGCCGCCGAGACCGCGTTGCGCGCGCGCGATCTGGTTTATGACGGCCAGCTTGAAGCCCCCAAGGGCGAGCCCGATCCTGATTGGGAGCCGGTGACGCTGCCGCTGTTCCGCG
>JAGWQR010000107.1 GCA_028869975.1 Alphaproteobacteria bacterium
AATTCGAATGAACGGCTGAACAGGAAATCACCGACCAGCACGCTCGCCGGATTGCCCCAGATCATGTTCGCGGTGCGCTTTCCGCGACGATGATCTGAAACATCAACCACATCATCATGCAGCAAGGTTGCGGTGTGGATGAATTCAACGGCCGCCGCCAGCTTGTGATGCCGCGCGCCGCCATAGCCGAGCAGCCGCGTGCACCCAAGTGTCAGCATGGGCCGCATCCGCTTGCCGCCCGATGCGATCAGATGCCCGGCCAACTCCGGAATGAGTGGAATGCGCGACTGCATCCGCTCCAGAATGACACTGTTTACGGCGTTGAGATCATCAGCAACCAGCCCGATCAGCGGATCAAGCGATGGGCAAGTCTCTGCATGGAGACGATGAATCGTGGCAGACATGCGCGCGCCTTAGCGCTCGATGTGATGCATGGCTAGTCCTTCAGATCGCGGACAACATCTGGTAAGCGCAGCAATGCGTCGATGTGCGCACCCGTATCAAAACTCTCATCCGCGAGAAATTTGAGACGGGCGGCATATTTCATCCGAATCCGGTGCGCGACCTCGCGCTGTAGATAGGCAGTGTTCTGACGCAGGGCCTGCAAAATATCGTCCATATGCGTACCCATCAGTGGACGCACAAACACGATTGCATGGCGCAAATCTGGTGACATCCGCACTTCAGTCACTGCAATCGGCGCTGTGCTCAGCAGCGGATCATGAACATCCCCGCGCATGAGAATATCCGAAAGGACATGCCGCACCTGCTCGCCCACGCGCAAGGTCCTTATCCCTAGGGTTTTACTTGAGTGCAGCATCGGGATATGCCTAACCCCTGTGGCGAAAGGTTGCAACGGGAGATGGCGCTTGGGTGAGGCAAACAACATCAGTGGCGGGTGTCAGTGCGGTGCGGTGCGGTATACCATCGAACAGCTGGGCGGCGCGGCGATCTGTCATTGCCGGATGTGCCAGAAGCAATTTGGCAGCTTTTACGGACCATTGGTTACCGCCAATGGTGTGGTCTGGACGAAGGGAGGACCCAGATATTTCGTTTCATCAAACATGGCACGGCGTGGTTTTTGCGCCGATTGCGGCACACCTCTTTGCTATGATGCGGGTGGCGAGGTTGAGATCGCGATCGGCTCGCTCGACAACCCGGAACAGGCTCCACCTACGATGCAAATTCATACCGGATCAAAACTGAGCTTCACCGATGGTTTGACCCGTCTGCCAATAAGGCAAGGTGCCGATGCCAGCGAATCCCAGGCTTTCCAGGCCAGCCTTGCCAGCAATCAACATCCCGATCATGACACGTAAAGCGCTTGCACTGCGCGCCGATTTGGCTGCATAATCAGGCATGGCTACCATTGCTGTCTATTCGCTCAAAGGGGGCGTGGGCAAAACCTCGCTTGCTGTCAATCTCGCCTGGTGCGCAGCAACGCAATCGTCCCGACGCACGCTGTTGTGGGATCTGGATGCGCAGGCCGCCGCCACTTTCCTGCTCAGCAAGGATTATGCAGGCAAGGACAGCGCGCAGGCGGCATTCGCCAAGGATTTGCCGCCTGCCAAGCTGGTGCGACCCACCAGTGTAGAACGGCTCGATCTGATCGGTGCCGACACATCGCTGCGCAGCCTTGATCGCTTCTTCTTCGCGCTCGACAAAAAAAAGCGTCTCGCCAGACTGATTTCCGACCTCGACAAACGTTATGACCGAATTATCCTCGATTGCCCACCCGGCTTGACCGAAACCAGCGACCAGATCATGCGCGCCGCCGATATTGTCGTGGTGCCGGTGATTCCCTCGCCGCTTTCGCGCCGCGCGCTAGATGAAGTGATCGAACATCTCGATTGCGAACATGGTGGCCATGCCAGCATCTTGCCGGTGTTTTCAATGCTCGACCGGCGGCGGCTGGTGCACCGCGATGCGCTCTCCGCCGACGCAAAATGGCCGGTGATCCCGATGGCGAGCGTTGTCGAGCAAATGTCCACCCATCGTGCCCCGCTCGGCGCCTTTGCACCACGCAGCCCGGCAGCACTTGCGATCAGCACGCTCTGGCAGGGGATTGAACGGCGTCTGGCCAAAACAGCCAGGACAAAATAAGTATGGTATGCGCTGAGCCGCCGGGCATGTTTACCCGGCGTTAACCATTTTTGCCTACACCCGCTGCATCAATTTTGGATGGAGACACGGGCGATGCGTATCATTCTGGCACTTCTGGCGACAAGTGCGCTCGCCGCGTGCGGTGGTGGCACAGGGGGCGCGATCACCAGCGTAGGGACAACAACAACGACCACAACAACAGCCGGAACCACCACAGTTAATAACTATGCCGAGTTCACCAACCCCACGACAACGCATACTTACACGACGCTTGGCGGTGACCAGACCTTCCAATACTCAACCCAGAGCAACAACGCGTCGCAACAACAGCAGATTTATGCGGCCAATCTGGAAACGCCGCGCAACTCTGTATTGAGTATCACCTATAATCCGACAGCCGCAACCTACACGCTTGCCCTCAATGATCCAGCCACGAGTGGTTCGGCCAATGCGGCCTTTCAGGACCCAGCATCGAAGATCGACTTTGCCAAAGGCAACCCGCAATGGGGAACACCCAACAATCTTACGACCCAGAGCAGTATCGTCTATCATCAGACCGGTGACGGCAACCCGATTTCTCCGTATCTGGTCAGCGGTTCAGGCGTGTTTACAAGTTACGGGAACGCCACCTCACCCGCTTCCGTCCCATCCCAACAAACCTCTACTTATATTGCGAACAGCTTTTTCTTCCAGCAACCTGGCGGTAGTGCCACGCAATATGTAACATTTGCGGGCTATTTGCGTAATAATATGACGTACACTTGGGTGACGCCCACCAACGGTGCTCCCTACCAAAATATTCAATGGAATCTGACACGCGGGGCGTTTGTCTATGGCGTTCCAACCACCAATTCCAATGTTCCGACCACCGGCACGGCCACGTTTAATGGCAATATGATCGCGTCGATGGTCTATAATCTTGATCCGCAAAATGCAGATTCAACCTACTTCCAGTGGATAACCGGAACAGCATCAACGGCCGTGGATTTTGGGAAAAACACGGTTTCAACAACATTGACCGGCACTGTGCAGGCACCACAGGTGGATACATATACCACATATAACCCCGCGAACGCGACCATCGCCACAGGCTCCACCTTCAATGCCAGCGGCACTGCTACAATCAACATGCAGTCAACCGGTGGCTTTGCAGGAACACTGTCCAGTGCAAGTTTCACCAATGGTGCGACGGTCACCAAACTCAATCTTGATCCCACCGCTTCGGTGCTCAACGGCACATTCTACGGACCGGTCGGACAGGAAGTGGGCGGCGGGTTCCGCGCGGTTGGCACCAACCCCAACCAGCGTGTTGACATTATCGGCGCGTTCACCGGCAAGTAAATGGCCCGCACAGCGTATCTGGCAGCCAGCGTTGTTCTGGCCACGGGGGGGCTTGGCCTGGCACCCGCGCACGCTGATGCGCCGGCACAAGTCGCGCTGGCCTCTCCCGCCGCGCCCAGCGCTGTCACCCCTTGCGGCTATTCCGTTTGCAACGTCACGTTCACTGCACCTCAAATGCTCGATCTTGCTCAAAAGCTGGTGCTGGAGCGCAATTTTACCGCCGCCAAACCATTGTTGATCGCGCTCGCCAATCAGCCG
>JAGWQR010000108.1 GCA_028869975.1 Alphaproteobacteria bacterium
ACCTGGGGCAAGGAAGGCGATACGATGACGCTCGACATCGATCCGCTCGCGCACCCGGCCTGGACGGGCGGGCACGGTAAATTGCTCGATGCGGGTGGCCAGGTTGCCAAGTTCAACAAGCGCTTCGGCGGGCTTACGCTCAACAAGAAATAAGTGTGCCACGCTTTTGGGCTATGCAGGGCTGTCATGTTCGGGCATAGCCACGCCGCTGCTAGCCTCAAGGCAGGCGCTGCGGCACCCACGGTCGGGGAATAGCTCAGCCCGGTAGAGCACTGCCTTCGGGAGGCAGGGGCCGGAGGTTCGAATCCTCTTTCCCCGACCAGATTTTTGTTGATTTTCTCATGTTTTATTACTCCTCAATGACAGGGGTTTTGGGTTCACTCTGAACCTTTGGCGCTAAATGCACGTCCAATTGCGCCCGAAACGCGGCGCAGATAGTCCGGAGAATATCGGGCATAATGCTTCTGCGTGGTGCGGTCGTCATCGTGCCCCATCATCTGGGCAAGCTCAGACATGGGGACGCCTTGTTCTGCGGCCCAGACCGCACCTGTGTGTCGTAAGGTATAGGGAGTGGCGTAAATGCCGCTGCGCTGGCTCGCTGCTTGAAAAGCCTTTTTGATGTTTTTGATCTGGCTGCCGCCGCGCTCAACCACGAACTCGCTGGTTCTCATGCCGTGGGCAATGAGCAGCTCGTTATAAAGCATATCTGCAATCGGAACGACGGGCCGCCGTTTGGCATTTTGAATGCGATTTTCGGGATTCAGTGTTATCAACCGCCGCGTCAAATTCACTTGTTTCCATTCTAACTCTAGCAGCGCTGCGGGACGCGAAAGCGTGAAGACACCAAGCATGGTATAAAGGCGGGCATGTGGCGCTCTGATCCCAGCCAAAAACTGGTGGAACTCGTCAATGGATAAGTGCCTGATTTTTGGTTCTGGTAAAGGCGGGAGCCATATTTTCGGCGTCGCTGAGACCTTGCCACTTGGAGCATTGCGCAACGCCGTGCCAATCAAACTGAGTTCGAGCCGTGCGGTTGCCGGTGCAACCGATCTCCGACTGACATATTTTTGAACCATTTTGTCGTCGATCATCGACGGATCGACGTCATTCCAAAATGGTGCAGCCGCCTTCCAGGCATCACGTCGCCGCTGAATTGAAGCCATACCGGTTTCCGCTTTGAAGGCGAGATATGCCTCCACGGCCATCCCTACCGTCCAGTTTTCTTCATCTCTGTGCTCCCATAGCTTTCTCGCTTCAGCTTCCGCGCTCTGGCGATCCGTAGAGGAGAGCTGTTGTCGGTGCCGGGTTTCACCTTCGTGCCAGACAATGGCGAAACCGCCCCGGAAGCGTTGGACGGTAAATTCTGGCATTCGAACTTCTCCACTTCGTGAATGGGGATGCGCAGCAGTGTGCCGATCCTGAGGCCGAGTATGCTCCCGCGCTTTTCAATCTTTCTGACCAGTCCTTGCGAACACCCCCAGCGGTCAGCGATTTCGGCTAGGCACGCAACTCGTGATAACGCTCGATCAACGGAGCGAGGTTGATGCCGAATGCCCATGTGATCCGGCCATCTTCACGCGCGCCGGATCGTGCGCCCTTCGATCTGCTGGTGCGTGCAATGAAGCCTGCTTCCTGAAGTTCGCGCTCGGCGGAATTGATTGAGCGCGATGAAAGGTTCACCGCCTGCGCAGTTCGGCATACCTGCGCCCAGACAGCGCATATCTGGCCGCGCGCATAGTCTTGGTCTGCCGTTCGCTGAATGTAATGCCGGATCAGTGCGATGGCTGTCCGCGATAATCCGAATGTGGGCTTAGCCGCGACTTCAAACAGATTGAGCAAATCGAAGCGCGAAACACCGTCCGGCAGTCCCGAATGGGAGAGGGTCGCACTCATAGCGCCCCTCCCACCGTCCTCGATGCAGTCCCGCTTGCCGCCGGACTCCGCGTCTGGTATTTGACAGCTACAACACCATTGCAATCATAGCCGCTGGTAAGGGCTGCAACCCTTCCGGCGGCTTTTGTTTGTCGCCGTGGAATTGCGCCAAAGCCATGTCCGCATTTTCCTGCCGCAGGAGTGAACAGTGATCGTAGGTTCAGTCTGAACCTATTTCGGAGAATGACACGAAAATCTGCGCTTTCTGAGCAGTCCGCACGGCGGAATTGTAAGCTTTGTGAAACCAAAAACTGCGATGTGTGCAGTCGCGCTTCGTCTTCGGGAGGCAGGGGCCGGAGGTTCGAATCCTCTTTCCCCGACCAATTATTTCGCAGAAATCAGCGGTTTTTGTGGCATGTCGCAAATTGCAAAAATATACTGTGACCAAATTGTGACCAATATGCGCCCACATTTTTTAATGGTTTATGCAGCCATGAAGATTTTTGACCTCTGCCCTCTAATCGATTCCGTAAGCAGATATTGTGCAGGAAAAATAGCTGCATAGGCGGTCAAGCATATCGGTTGTCGCATTGCACACGCGCTGATTGGCGAGCTTGGAGAAGGTCATGGGACAGACCATCGGCAGATCGATCGATGCGCGCTTGGCCATTGCAGCGCTTGATATCGCCTTGGCAAACCGCCCCCTGACTTTGTCCGGCCCAAAGGGCAAAAATGCGGATCGCCCCGATGTCGGCGCCTTCTATATTTTCGGCGTGGTCAAGATTGTCGATGATGAATTTCGCAGCATCGATCATATCAGCGCCATTTTGCCGCCGGGCACCCGATCGGGCTGGGCTTAAGCCTCTGCTGTTACTGTATTTTGCAGCGTGCCTATGCCGGGTATAGCAATTTCCACCACATCACCGGGCTGCATCCAGACTGGGGGCTGGCGTTTGGCCCCAACCCCGCCTGGAGTTCCGGTAACAATGACATCGCCGGCAGACAGGGGCGTAAAGGCCGATACATAGGCAATGATCTCCGCAACCGGGAAAATCATCTCTGAGGTTGGTTGCGATTGCATCACCGTGCCGTTCAGGGTGGTCGTGACTGAAAGGGCCTGGGGATCGGGAATTTCGTCGCTGGTCACCAGCCAGGGGCCGAAGGCACCGGTGCCTGGAAAGTTTTTGCCCGGCGTGAACTGCTTGGTGTGCCATTGCCAGTCGCGCACTGACGCATCATTGTAGCAGGCATAGCCGGCAACATGCGCAAGCGCGTCTGCTGCGGCGATATTACGCCCGCCTTGGCCGATAACGACCGCAAGCTCGCCCTCGTAATCGAGCATCGTCGAAGCATTGGGCCTGATGATGGGCTGCATATGCCCGACCTGCGAATCGGCAAAGCGGGTGAAGATGGAAGGATGTTCGGTTTTTTCGCGGCCGGTTTCGATCCGGTGGCTTTCATAATTATGGCCGACGCACATGATTTTGCCCGGATTCGGGATCACCGGCGCGTAAATAATGCGATCAAGATCGATCAGGACTCCGCTCTTGGCCGCGTCCGCAATTGACGACACGCTCTCGCACAATGCCGCCTTCAGATCGGGCCAGCGGTGCGAAAGATCGCAGACATGCGTGCCGTCCACCATGCCCCATCCGGGACGGCCCTCATCATTATAACTCACCAGTTTCATCGCTTGTCTCCTGTCCGATTAGCTGCGGAGCATCCCCTGGCCCCAAAAGTTGAGCGTACGCACTTCATGTGGCCATTCCCCGGCGGGCTTGTCTGCGGCCACCTGCGCCAACTCGGCTGACAATTCAACCCAGTTTCCGTCGGGATCATGAATGAACACAAACAGGTTGTTGGGTTGCAAGATCATTCTCGGACGATTCAGGGAAGGCACCCAGAAAAGATGCCTGTATGACCGCGACGAGTTGCACGACAATGCAGGTAATCAAGCTTTCCCGTTTATTGCAGCAAAATCAAACAGCAATGTTTACATCCCGCACGGCACCATACCCTATCGCTAGCGCCACAATATCTAAATTTTGTTCAACAGGCTCAAAGACATGCGGCGCATTCTCCTTGACCGAACATCACGGCTTGTCGTTGCGTGCCAGTCGCGCGTTAATGTCAGCGACGATTGGTGCAAGATCGGCGATGCTCTCGATCACATAATGCGCGCCGGCGGCTTTTAGGGAAGCCGAAGCACTGGCAATCCGCGCTTCGCGCCTCGCCTCGGGCAGCGCATGATATGCTTCATAGTCGAGTCCGACGGCATTGCCCGATGCGGACACGCCCACTGCCCAACAGCCTGCATTGCGCCCCTCTTCCATCCCGACTTCAGCATCGTCAACCTTGACACAGCAATGGGCGGGCCACACGCCCAACGCGACCAGATTTTTCCAGAGCATCAGTGGTGAGGGGCGGCCTTCGCTGGTTTCTCCCGCACAGACCACGCAATCGGGTGCATAACCTTGTGCGGTGGCGGCGGGCAGAATGTCGGCCATCATCGCGCGGGTATAACCGGTGCACGACCCGATTTTGATCCCTTGCGCGTGCAACTGCGCCGCCATTGCCGCCGCACCGGGGATGAGCTGCGTGTGCGCGCCAGCTGCCTGTGCCATCAGCGGCTCCAGCGCGGTGTAAATCGCATCCCCATCGGCACGGCCGGGGTGTGTGCCATGAATGGCGCTCCACGCCACCAGGGTTTCGGGCGCAGTCAGAATGGCTTCAACATGGTCGCGCTTGGCCTTGCCCATATGCGCGCGCACCAGTTCCGCGCTTACCTCGATCTGGTGCTGCGCAAAGGCGTGCTGCATCGCCGTAACCGGTGCGCAACTGCCAAAATCGATCATCGTGCCCGCCCAATCAAACACCACCGCCCTGATCGCTTCAGTCATAGAGTTCTCCAATCACCTGTTCCGCAAGCCCGAATGACATCGACGCCCCGGCCCCGGTCGTCACCATGACGATGCGGGTAGCGGGCGCGGGCGCATCGATGAAAAAATCCTGTTGGTCAGAGGAGGCGTAAATCCCAGTCCAGCGCTCGATCACCGGGGGCGGGGTCAGCCCTGTCGCTGCCTTAAACTCCTCCAGAATCAGCGCCTCGGAGCGCGCATCCATGAATGGCCAGGGCGTGTCATCATAATGATGGCTGTCGCCGACCACGAGCGAACCATCCGCGCTCTGCACCACGATGAGGTGGATGCCGTGTGCCAGCGCTTCCGCATGGTCGCGCGCCGCCCGTGCCTTGATGCCCGCTGCCTCGGGGAGATCAGCATAGCCCTTGTAACGCACCAGCCCGAGATCGGACATGAGCGCTGCGGGCAATCGAAAGCCGGGATCGGCAAGGCGCAGCATCGTCAAAATACATTTGCGCGGCGCATAGGCCGCAATGCGCTCGGGAAACAGCGCGACAAAATCATCACCGGGGCAGACAATCGCTGCTTCCGCCTCCACCACGCCGCGCGAGGTGACGATACGCGGCGGGGCAACCTCATGCACGGCCGTGCCGGTCATGAAGGTCACGCCATGGGCTTGCGCCAGCCAGTGCGTGAGCCTGGGAATGGCGGTTCGGGACTCCACCCGGATTTCATGCGGACTGTAGAGCGCGCCCAACGCCTGCTCCGCGCAAAGCTGCGGCGCACGGGTGGCCAATTCAGCGCGGGAAAGCAGCGCGCAGCCTTGCGCCATCTCGGTTTGCATGAAGGCTTCGAGCACCGTCATCGATTCGGGACAGCGCGCGGTCA
>JAGWQR010000011.1 GCA_028869975.1 Alphaproteobacteria bacterium
AACCCGATGGTGGTGCGCATTGCTGGCCTCGGCTATCAGAAGGGTTTTGGCGGCCATTTCCATAACGACAATTCAGTGGCGGTGCTGCGCGATATTCCGGGGCTGATTCTCGCCTGCCCTTCGGATGGTGCGGAGGCAGCGTTGATGCTGCGCGAGTGCGTGCGGCTGGCGCGCGAGGAGCAAAGGCTGGTTGTATTCCTTGAGCCGATTGCCCTCTACCCGATGCGTGATCTTCATGCCGAGAAGGATGGCGGCTGGATGCGCATTTATCCCGCGCCCGACGCGCGTGCGCATTTTGGCGAGGTCGCCGTGCATGGGGAAGGCACCGATCTCGCGATTGTCAGTTTCGCCAACGGGGTTTACCTCTCGCGGCAGGCCGAGGCGCGCCTGAGCGCAGACGGCATCTGCACCCGGATTATCGATCTGCGCTGGCTCAACCCGCTGCCCGAGGCGGCGCTGCTCAATGCCGTGAAGGGCTGCAAGCATATCTTGGTCGTGGATGAGACGCGGCGCACCGGCGGCGTCTCTGAGGCACTCATCACGCTGTTTGCAGCACATGACCTGCCCGCCACGCGGATTGCCGCGCACGACAGTTTCATCGCGACCGGCCCGGCCTATGCCGCCACCATGCCCTCGGCGGAGGATATTGTGATCGCCGCGCGCATGCTTACCGGGAAACCCGTATGAGCCGCAAAACCGCAGTGGTCGTCTGCCCCGGGCGCGGCACCTACACCAAGGCCGAACTCGGCTCGCTCGCACGAGAGCACCCGGACAAGGCCGCACTGTTTTCGGGCTTTGATGCGCAGCGCGCCGCCAACGGGCAAGAAACGCTCGCGCAGCTCGATGGCGCACCCAGCTATTCCTTGGCGCGCCATACACGCGGCGACAATGCTTCCGCGCTCATCTATGCCGCAACAATCGCCGATTTTCTGAGCATCAACCGCGAAACCTATGAGATTGTCGCGGTCACCGGCAATTCGATGGGCTGGTATTCGGCGCTGGCGTGCGGGGGCGCGCTTGATGCCGAAAACGGTTTCCGCGTCGCCAACACAATGGGGATGCTGATGCAGCACGCGCTGATCGGCGGGCAACTGGTCTATCCGCATGTTGGCGATGACTGGCGGCCAGACCCCGCGCGCAAGGCCGAACTGCTGGGGCTGGTAGCCAACATTGATACACATGAAGGCTGCACGCTGGCGCTCTCGATTGATCTGGGCGGGATGCTCGTGCTGGCGGGCAATGATGCGGGACTAAAGGCGTTTGAAACTTCTGTGCCGCCGCTTGATGGCCGTTATCCACTGCGCCTCGCCAATCATGCCGCCTTCCATACCGCGCTTCAGGAACCTGTCGCGGCGCAAGGCCGCGCGCACCTCCCCCCGCCCCTGTTCGGCCAGCCTGCGCTGCCGCTCATCGACGGGCGTGGGCGCATATGGTGGCCGCACGCGGCGGACACCCAAGCGCTGTGGGACTATACACTGGCGGCGCAGGTGACGCAGCCCTATGATTTCACCCGCGCGATCAGTATCGCCGCGCGTGAATTTGCGCCTGATGCCTTCATCATCACTGGGCCGGGCACGACGCTGGGCGGCGCGGTGGCGCAGGCGCTCATCCAGGCGGATTGGCGTGGCATGGCCTCGAAGGCCGGTTTTCAGGCGCGCCAGGCGGGTGACACGCCACCGCTCCTCGCCATGGGGAAGGCCGATCAACGCGCGCTTGTCATTTAGCGCATCTGCGCTTGCGGCTCCCTGACATTGGTGTAAACTGCGCACAGTATCGGGTACGGAAGCAGACGGCCATGAACATCCACACGACCCTTGAAGCGGAAATTCCGGCGGAATTCAGTGATTGTTTCGCGGCGCAGCAGGCCGCCTATGCAACGTGCCGCAACCCCGATTATGCTGCGCGCAAGGCGGATGTACGCCAGCTGCTCCGGTTGATTGCGGAGAATGCCGATGCGCTGGTGGCGGCGGTCAATGCGGATTATGGCTGCCGGTGCAGCTTTGAAACCCGTGTCACCGAGATTTTGCAGGTGCAGGAGGGCGCGCTCGACACGATCAAACATCTGCGCTCATGGACGCGCCCGCAGCGCCGCGCGCTTGATCCCACGCTTTTCCCGCTTGCCAAGGCGTGGACATTCCCGCAGCCGGTCGGCGTGGTGGGGATTGTCGTGCCCTGGAATTTCCCGATTGCGCTCGCCTTCCAGCCGCTGATCGCCGCGTTCGCCGCCGGCAACCGCGCGATGGTCAAGATGAGCGAAAATTCGGAGCATCTCGCGCAGGCGCTGATCGAGATTACGCCGCGCTACTTTGCGCAAGACAAGCTCGCCTTCTTCAGTGATGGCGGCGGGCGCGGCCCCTCCTTCACACGATTGCCGTTCGATCATCTCTTCTTCACCGGTTCGCCCGCGACAGGCCGCGCGGTGATGGCCAATGCCGCGCCCAATCTAACGCCGGTCACGCTCGAACTCGGCGGCAAATCGCCTGCCGTGGTCGCGCCCGATTACCCGATGAAAGCGGCGGCGAACCGGATCATGTGGGCGAAGATGCTCAACGCCGGGCAGATTTGCACCAATGTCGATTATCTCTTCCTGCCCGAGGGCAAGATAGACGCATTCATCGCCGAAGCCACGCAGATTGTAACCAAGCGCTATCCCGACCTGACCAATGGCGATTTCACCGCGATCATCGACCAGCGCAGCTATGAGCGGCTGCAAGCCACCCGTATGGATGCACAAGCCAAGGGCGCGCGACTCGTCAATCTGGCGGGCGGACAGCAGGGTGATCCCGCGCGCAGGATCATGCCGCCCGAGGCGGTGGTCGGCGCGAACGATGACATGATGGTCATGCAGCGTGAAATTTTCGGGCCATTGCTGCCGATCCTGACATACCGGGATCATCGCGAAGTGATCGACTATATCGGCGCGCGCCCGCGCCCGCTTGCGCTCTATCTTTATTCAAACGACCGGGCGTTGCAGCGCCGCTACCTTGATAACACGATCTCAGGCGGTGTGGGGATCAATGAATCGGTGATCCAGGCCGGGCTGCATTCGCTCCCCTTTGGCGGCTCGGGCAACAGCGGCATGGGCCAATATCACGGGAAGGAGGGTTTCCTCACCTTCTCCAAGCTGCGGCCGGTATTTCGCCAAGGGCCAATCCGCGCGCTCGATCTGATGATGCCGCCCTATGCGGGGCTGCCCACCCGGATGAGCAATTTCCTGCTGCGCTGGAAATCCTGATATGTCCTGTCATGCCCGTTCAGGAGAAAATTTCGCGTAGTTGATCGGGCGAATCACCCTCTTTCACCGCGCGCAATTCACGGTAGATCGAAACCAGAATCGCAAGGGTGAACAACGACAATGCGCCATTGATCTCGGCGCTCAAAATCGCGCTGAACAGCGAAAAATGCGGCAGCGCATCAAGGGGATTGGCATGGGGCACGAACATGGTCATGACCGATTGCCCCTGAAGCGGGATCTGGATAACCGCGCCAACCACCATATTCACCACCATCAGCACAATCATTGTAGCCAGAATGGTTGCGCGATTGCCTTTGGTGAGCGCTGCACTGCGCCCGAAGCTGCCAAACACGCCGACATCCTCACCCACCAGCACCGGCACGACTACCGCCCACATCAACAGCAGAAACACGCCCGGCATGATCAGCAGCATGAAACCAAAGCTGATACCAAGGATCCAGAGGATAAAAAGCGCCAGCATCGGCAGAAATTTGCGCAAACCCGTCGTCATGCACCCGAAGAGTGACTCGCCGCTGGCCAGCAACCCGCCGGTGGCCCCCGCATAAAAGAATAGCTGCACAACAAAAACCGCAATCGGACTGAGCCAATATTGTGGCGCTTCGAACGCTGCCAGCATCGCGCTGAGGTGCTGCAGATTGGCTGCCGGATTTGCAGGCGGCGGGTTGGCCAGAGTCATGGCCATAATATTTCGTGATGCCTCAGTCGAAATATAGGTTGCCAGCCCCATAAGGAGGTGGAGAATCAACATGAATACGCCCACCCCGGCCAGATTATTCTTCAGCAGTTCAAATGCCCGCGAAAACACGCGTCCAAGACTGTAACTGTCATGAAAATGACTTGTATCCGGCATGATCTACCTCCTGCTCCGGCCTCAGTCTATCGCTCGTCTTGTTCGAGTCCAGTATTATTTTGACTTGCGCAAATTCATTTCGCACGCATAATCTCCGCAACCAAAGCTGGGGGATAAGTGACCGTTCCTGCCGTTCAACCTGTGCTGCTCCGCCTGCCTCCGGCATTCATGGCGGCGCATCAGAAGATGCTCGCAGACAGCAGCCTCCAGTTCCAGTGGATGACGATACCAGAAATTAAGCCCCCGGCATGGCTGGTCTGGCTCAACAAATGGGTGATAGATCCGGTCGCACGGGCGGTCGGCACCATGTTCCACTGGCTTGATCTGCATTTTGGCCCTTATGGTGCCTGGATATTCTGGGAGCTGGTCGTGGCGCTCGGGATGCTCATCCTTTATTTCATCCTGCGCCATTTCGGGTGGCTGCACTTTTGGCAACGCAAGCGCGTGGCCGAGGAGAATGACCCGGAAGGCTGGCAGTTTGATCCAGCGCCGCTGCATCGCTATCTTGCAGAGGCGGATGCACTGGCGGGCACGGGTGATTATGAAGCCGCCGCGCATTTGCTGCTGTTGCGCTCGTTCGAGGATATTGCCGCGCGCCGGTCCAATCAGCTCCGCCCGGCGCACACCGCGCGCGAAATGGCGCAGGCCCCCATCATCCCCGAACGGGCCCGGCCGATGTTTGCCCTGATCGCCGCGCAGGTCGAGCTGAGTCTGTTCGGCGATGCCCGGCTGGATGCAGTGGGTTGGGAACGCTGCCGCGACGCCTATCGTAAATTCGCCATGCCCGGAAGCTGGATATGAACACAGAAAAAGCCCAGCCGTTCAAAGCCGGATTGCTGCTCGGATTGGTCGGCGTGGCGCTGGCGGCGCTGATCGCTTTTGTTTTTCTCAACAGCTATGTGCCGCCGA
>JAGWQR010000109.1 GCA_028869975.1 Alphaproteobacteria bacterium
CGCACGAGGAACGTGCCGATCAGCGACAGCGAGAAGGTGAGGATCGCAAGCAGGATCGTCCAGGCCTTCAGCGTGTCGCGCTTCTCGACGACGATCGCCGAGTGCAACAGCGCGGTGCCGATGATCCACGGCATGAACGAGGCGTTTTCGACCGGGTCCCAATACCACCAGCCGCCCCAGCCTAGCGTGTAATACGACCACCAGCTGCCCATCGCGATGCCTATGGTCAGAAAGCACCAGGCCGCCAGGGTCCAGGGCCGCACCCAGCGTGCCCAGGCCGCATCGACCCGGCCCTCGATGAGTGCTGCAATCGCAAAGGAAAAAGCCACCGAAAAGCCGACATAGCCCATGTAGAGCAGCGGCGGGTGCAGCACCATGCCGGGGTCTTGCAGCAGCGGGTTGAGGCCCGCGCCATCGCTCGGCGCTGGATCAAGCCGCGCAAACGGGTTTGAGGCCCAGAGCAGAAACCCGTAAAAGCCGAAGCTGATTGCGGCCTGACACGCCAAAGTTGCCGCCATTGTGCGCGCGTCCAGCCGGTGCTCGAACAGCGCGACCGCCGCCCCGGCCACGCCAAGGATCGTCACCCAGAGCAGCATCGAGCCTTCATGATTGCCCCAGGTACCTGCAATTTTATAGATGAGTGGCTTGGCCGAATGGCTCTCTTCCGCCACAAGCCGCACCGACATGTCGGATGTCGCGAAGCAGTAGATCAGCAGACCGAACGCCAGAGTAACAAAGATTGCCTGCGCGACGGCGAGCGGGCGCACGCTCGCCAGATTGGCCTGCCGCGCCGGGCTCATGCCCAGTGCCGCAAGGATGAATTGCGCGCCCGCCAGCATCGCCGCCAGCCAGAGCGCAACCAGTCCCGCCTCGGGTAACATCAGCGTCTCCGCCCCATCATTGCAGCTTCCCCATTGGCGGCTTTTGCCCCGCCATGCCCGGCGGCATATATTTCTCGTCATGCTTGGCAAGGATGGTGTTTGCGGAGAACTGGTCGGGGGCGGTCAGCGCGCCTTCTGCCACCACACCCGCCTTCTCGCGGAAAAGATCTGGCGTGATACCGGTGTAACGCACGCTGATATTGGCAATACCGTCGGTGACGATAAAGTGGATGGTTACGCCGTCTGCATCGCGCTTGATCGAATGATCGGCGACCAGCCCACCCAGCCGCAGCGGCGTGCCGATGGCAGGCTTGAGCCGGGCGATGTCCGATGGCGAATAGAAATACGCCGCCTTGTCCTTGAGCGCGAACATGGCGAGCAGTGCCGCGCCGCCAATCGCGACTATCGCCAGCAGGACTAGCACCAGCCGTTGATGTTTCGCTTTCATGCCGCGTCCTCGCGCGCAACATCCGCCTCGGCACGGCGCATCGCGGCATAACTCCATGTCAGCAGCGCGAGCGTGGCAGCACCGGTGATGCCATAGGCGGCGAAAACGAACGGCCAGGGGTTCATGCGCGCGCCAGCCTGCGCATCCGCGCGAGCTTCTTGTTCTCGGCGATCAGCGTGCGCATCCGCATCAGCACTATCCCGGCAAACAAAAGGGTGAAGCCCGGTGTTGTCCAGAGCAGAGGCCACAGGATCGGCCAGGCAATCGCCGAGCCTTGCAGGCTGAGCGAGGGCGGCTGGTGCAGCGTGTTCCACCACACCACCGAATAATGGATTACAGGCAAATTAACCGCGCCGACCAGCCCGAAAATGGCGGCCACGCGCTCGGTGCTGCTGGTCTCGCTCTCGCTGCCCGCCAGCGCAATATAGGCAAGGTAGAGGAATAAGAGCAGCAGCATCGAGGTCATCCGCCCGTCCCACTGCCACCAGGTGCCCCAGGTCGGGCGGCCCCAGATCGATCCGGAAATCAGGCAGACGGCTGTAAACAGCGCACCAGGAACCGCTATCGCACGCGCGGCCACAGCGGCCAGCGGGTGTCGCCACACCAGCAGCATCAGGCTGGTCAAGGCAATGCCCATCCAGCCGAGCATTCCGAGCCAGGCAGTGGGGACATGAATATACAGAATCCGCACCGTCTCACCCTGCACTGCATCTGGCGGAGACTGGAAACCGGCGTAAATGCCATAGCCAATCAGCGCCAGCCCCAGCCCCAAACACCAGGGCGTGAGTGGACGTGCGAGCTTCAAAAAACGCGCGGGGTTGGCGAAAGCGTGCATGCCGCGCCCATTAGCGGATTGCGTGTGCCGTGGGAAGTGGTTGCGAATTTCTGGCCGCGTTAAAATGCTTCCACCGGTAGCGCCATCATGCTCTCTGCTCCGCTTTCGATCTTGCGACGCAGTGCACCGGCATCGGGCAGAACGCGCTCGGCATAGAAGCGCGCGGTCATCAGCTTGGCGTCGTGGAAGGCTTTGTCCGTCGTCCCATTGGCCAGCTCCGCCGCCGACGCTTTGGCCATTTTGAGCCACATCCAGCCCCAGGCAACCAGCCCCATCAAATCCATATAGGCATAAGACCCTGCCGCCGCATTGTTCGGGTTGGCAAGGCCGTTCTGGACGAACCACAGCGTGGCTGCCTGCAATTCTCCCAGCGCTTTCTCTAGCCGGGTGGCAAGGTCAGCGAGCTTGTCGTTACCCTTGGCTGCCGCAATATCCTCTACCACAATCGCGAAGAAAGCACGCACCGCCCGCCCGCCATCCTTGGCGAGCTTGCGCCCGACCAGATCGAGCGCCTGCACGCCATTGGTGCCCTCATAAATCTGGGCGATGCGGGCATCGCGCACAAACTGCTCCATGCCCCATTCGGCAATATAGCCATGTCCGCCATAGACTTGCTGCATATTGGTGGCGGTTTCATAGCCCATATCAGTAACGCATCCTTTGATGACAGGGGTAAGCAGACCGACCAGATCATCCGCCATCTGCCGCTCGTCCTCGGTGGCCGCGTTGTGGGTGAGATCAACCTGGAGCGCACCCCATAAGCACAGCGCACGGCTTGCCTCGGTCTTGGCCTTGGCTTCCATCAACATCCGGCGCACATCGGGGTGAACGAAAATCGGATCGGCTTTCTGGTCAGGTTCGTGCGGGCCGGTGAGCGCACGCCCCTGCCGCCGGTCTTTGGCATATTGCACGCCGTTCTGAAATGCGACATCGCCGATCGAGAGTCCCTGCAACCCCACGCCGAGCCGCGCCGCATTCATCATGATGAACATGGCGGCCAGGCCTTTATTCTCCTCACCGACCATGAAGCCGGTTGCGCCATCATAATTCATCACGCAGGTCGCGCTGCCTTTCAGCCCCATCTTGTGCTCGATCGAGCCACAGGTCACGCCGTTGCGCGCGCCCAATGACCCATCGTCATTGACCATGAACTTGGGCACGATGAACAGCGAAATGCCCTTGACATTGTCCGGCGCGCCGGTGGTTTTCGCGAGCACAAGGTGGATGATATTCTCGACCAGATCATGCTCGCCCGACGAGATGAAAATCTTGGTGCCACTGATTTTGTAGGTGCCGTCTGCCTGCGGCTCGGCCTTGGTGCGGATCAAGCCGAGATCGGTGCCGCAATGCGGCTCGGTCAGGTTCATCGTGCCCCCCCATTTACCGGCCACCATGTTGGGCACATATTTTTCCTGCTGCTCGCGTGAACCCTTGACCATGATCGACGCGACCGCGCCCATCGTCAGCCCCATATAGAGCGCAAACCCGAGGCACGCACCCTGGATATATTCCTCCACCGCCGTCGAAAGGATATGCGGCATCCCCTGCCCGCCAAATTCCTCCGGCCCCGACAGCGAGGCCCAGCCACCGTCAACAAATTTGGCATAGGCTTCCTTGAAACCTTTGGGCGTGGTGACTGTATTGTCCGGATGCCAGGTGCAGCCTTCCTTGTCGGCGCTCTGGTTCAGGGGTTGCAGCTCATTTTCGACGAACTTCGCCGCTTCGCCCAGAATCGCCTCAATCAGGTCGGGCGTCGCATTCTCAAAGCCTTTCAAATTGGCGTATTTGTTGAGCTCCAGCACATGATTGAACACATACTGGGTTTCTTTCACCGGCGCGCGATAAATGGGCATATCCGTCTCCTAAAACTGTGTTGCGGCCACTTATTTACATAGATGTAAATTGTCAAGCCGAGTCGTCTGCAATCAGTCTATCCCCCTCCACCCGCCGGTAAAAGCAGCTTTGTGCGCCGGTGTGGCAGGTTGGCCCGGCGGGTAGGCATTTGAGCCAGAGTGCATCCTGATCACAGTCGATCCGGATGTCCTGCACGCTCAGGATATGCCCTGATTCCTCGCCCTTCATCCATAGTTTGCGCCGCGAGCGCGACCAGAAATGCGCTTTACCCGTTTTCTGTGTGGCGGCGAGCGCCGCAGCGTTCATATGCGCGACCATCAGCAGTGCGCCAGTTTCGGCATGGGTGATAACGACAGTGAGGAGGCCCTGCGCGTCATATTTCGGGGTGAGGCGGGTCGCGGATTCGATGGTCATGGCATTGTCTACCGGTTCATCCTGGGCTGCGAAAGCGTAAATTGAGGGCAACAACCCCATTACAATTCAATGACAGCCCCCTTATATGGCGCTCGACAGACGCCGGATTGATTCGCCCATGCTCAGCACCCACCCGTTTGATGATGACAAGCTGCACGAAGAGTGCGGCATTATCGGCGTTTGGGGCGTGGAGCGTGCGTCGGCCGCCACGGCGCTCGGTCTCCATGCCTTGCAGCATCGCGGGCAGGAAGCCGCCGGCATCGTGAGCTGGGACGGCACGGATTTCCATGCTCACCGCGCCATGGGGCATGTGTCCGGCAATTTTGAGCGCGAGGATGTGCTCCAGCGGCTGCGTGGCCAGGTTGCGTGCGGGCATAACCGCTATGCCACGACCGGCGAGACCGCGCTCAGGAACGTCCAGCCGCTTTATGCTGATCTGGCTTCAGGCGGGTTTGCGGTGGCGCACAACGGCAATATTTCGAACGCGATGGCCTTGAAGGATGTGCTGGTGCGGCGCGGCTCGATCTTCCAGTCCACTTCGGATACCGAGACGATCATCCATCTGGTCGCAACGTCGAGCTACCGCACGCTGCTGGATCGCTTCATTGATGCGCTGCGCCAGCTTGAGGGCGGCTATGCGCTGATCTGCATGACGCCGGGGCAGATGATCGCGTGCCGCGATCCGCTCGGCATCCGCCCGCTGGTGATGGGGATGCTCGATGACGGCACCATCTTTGCCTCGGAGACGGTCGCGCTCGATGTGGTGGGTGCCGATTATGTGCGCGATGTGCTGCCGGGTGAGATTGTGATTGTGACCGAAGAAGGCGTGCGTTCGATCATGCCGTTTGCGCGGGTCAAGCCGCGCCCGTGTATTTTCGAGCATATCTATTTCTCGCGGCCCGATTCGATTGTGGCGGGCACGAGTGTCTATTCGGTCAGGAAGGCGATTGGCGCGCAGCTTGCCGCCGAAAGCCCGGTCGATGCCGATTTGGTCGTGCCCGTACCCGATTCGGGTGTGCCGGCGGCTTTGGGCTATGCACAGGCCTCGGGCATTCCGTTTGAGCTGGGGATCATCCGTTCGCACTATGTCGGGCGCACCTTCATCCAGCCGGGCGAGAAAGTGCGGCATCAAGGTGTCAAGCTCAAGCATAACGCCAACCGTGCGCTGGTGGCGGGCAAGCGGATTGTGCTGATCGATGACAGCATTGTGCGCGGCACCACCAGCCTCAAGATCGTGCAGATGATGCGCGAGGCGGGCGCTAAGGAAGTGCATATGCGCATCGCCAGCCCGCCGACCACGCATAGCTGTTTTTATGGCGTCGATACGCCCGAGCGCAACAAGCTGCTCGCCGCCCAGCATGATCTGATGGGGATGACCGATTATATCGATGCAGACAGTCTGGCGTTCATTTCGATCAATGGACTGTACCGCGCATTGGGTGAGGCGGGGCGCGATCCGGCGTGCCCAAGCCATTGTGATGCCTGTTTTACGGGCGATTATCCGACCCGGCTGACCGACCATGAGGGCGCTGAAATGCGCGCTGGCCAGCTTTCGCTTCTCGATCCGGAAGCTGTGGCATGAGCGGGGTGCTTGCAGGCAAGGTCGCGCTCGTCACCGGCGCGTCGCGGGGGATTGGTGCGGCAACGGCACTGGCACTGAGCAAGGCAGGTGCGCATATCATCCTTGTGGCGCGCACTTCCGGAGGGCTGGAAGCGGTTGAGGATCAGATTCACGCTAGCGGCGGCACCGCCACCATCGCCCCGCTCGACTTGACCGATGGTGAAGCGCTGGCTCGGCTGGTGAGCGCGATTGCCGGGCGCTGGCAGGCGCTCGATGTGCTTGTGCTCAACGCCGCACAACTCGGCACCCTCACCCCGGTGCCGCATATCGACGTGAAGGAATGGGCCAAGACGCTGGCCATCAACCTTATCAGCCAGCATTCGCTCATCACCGCGCTTGATCCGCTGCTGCGGGCCTCGACAGGTGCGCGCGTCTTTGGCCTGACCTCCTCAGTCGCGCGCAATCCGCGTGCCTATTGGGGCGCGTATGGCGCCTCAAAGGCCGCGTTTGAAAATCTGCTGCTCAGTTATGCCGAGGAAACGCGCAACCTATCAAACCTGAAAGTGGCACTCATTGATCCGGGCGCGACCGCCACACAGATGCGAGCCAAGGCCTTCCCCGGCGAAGACCCCGCCACGATCAAGGCGCCGGACGTGGTGGGCTCGCGGATAGCGGCGCTGGCATCAGAGGATTTCGAGACCGGATATTTTGAGCGTATCGGCTGAATTTGCCGCGCGCCTGAAGGCTCAGGCGCGCACACTGGGGTTTGTCGATTGCCGGATTACCGGCGCAGATGTGGGTGCGGCACCGGGAGCGGCGCTCAAAGACTGGCTCGCGGCGGGGCATCATGGCAGCATGGACTGGATGGAGGCGCGCGCCGACCAGCGCGCGCATCCGCAAGCGCTCTGGCCCGAGGCACGCAGCGTCATCATGCTGGCGATGAGCTATGCGCCCGAGGGTGATCCGCTGGCGCTGGCCGACGCGCCGCGCAGGGGCCGCATTTCAGTCTATGCGCAAGGCAAAGACTATCATGACACGGTCAAAAAGGCGTTGAAGGCCCTCGCGCGCTGGCTGGTGGCGGAAGCGGGCGGTGAACTCAAGGTCTTTGTTGATACCGCACCGGTGATGGAGAAACCGCTGGCGGCACGTGCGGGGCTGGGCTGGCAGGGCAAGCATACCAATCTGGTCAGCCGCACGCAGGGGAGCTGGCTGCTCTTGGGCGCGATCTTCACCACGCTTGACCTGCCCGCAGATGCACCAGAGGTGGATCATTGCGGCACCTGCACCGCCTGCCAGAGCGCCTGCCCTACGCAAGCCTTCCCCACGCCCTATCAACTCGATGCGCGGCGCTGTATCTCTTACCTTACCATCGAGCATAAGGGGCCGATCCCGGAACAATTCCGGCGCGCCATCGGCAACCGCATTTATGGCTGCGATGATTGTCTTGCCGTCTGCCCGTGGAACAAATTCGCGGATGCAGCGGCATCGAACATCGCGTTTGCGCCGCGCGAGGGGAATGACGGGCCAGCACTCGCCGACTTCCTCGCGCTTGATGATGCGGCGTTTCGCGCACGGTTCGCCGGTTCTCCGATCAAGCGCATCGGGCGTGACCGGCTGGTGCGCAATGCGGCGATTGCGGCAGGGAATAGCGGGGATGGGGCGCTGATCCCGGCGCTTGAAGTGCTGCGCGATGATGCGTCGCCGATCGTCACTGAGGCGGCAGGGTGGGCGCTTGAGCAGCTATAGCTGGTGGATCACATAGGTGATGAGCGTGCGGTCATTGGCGGGCACCATCAGCTTGAACACGGCATTGCCATTTTCGGTCTTATACGCATGGTCAGCCGCACCGATGGCGTGGCGGTAGGGTGCCAGTTGAAGCTTTAATTCAACCGGTTGCGGCGCGCTTGTGGCATTGCTGACTTCGGCCTGCACGAGCACCGAACCCGAATGAAAAACGCTGCGCACATTCGGTGCAAGCTGGGCGAATTCGGGCATGTTGGCCGTGGTGTGCAGCGGTGTGACCCGCACCTGCACATCACTTGACGGGCCCAGTGTCAGTTCAACATCCTCATCCTCGGCGGTATCGCGCAGTTCCGGCTGGCCGATGAGCATGGCGCGGCCAAGCTGGCGCTGCTCAACCGTCACCTGCCCCGCAGGGAGCGGCAGGCCAAGCTGGTGTGCCTTGTCGTTATGCGTTTTGAGGATGAGCATAGTCCGCTGGATGTAATAAGAGCCGCCAAGCACATAGGGACTCGCCGGCCCCTCATAGCGATATAACCGCGTATAGGCGACGCCATGCTGCGCAAGCAGGCGGGTCTGCTTCATGCCATTGGCGGCGATATTGGTGGGGAAGGGGATGCGGTAAAGTTTGAGATCGCCAAGCTGCTCGGGCGGCGGCGGAGGTGGCGGCGGAGGGGGAGGTGCCATGGCTGGTGCGGGTACAGCCATCGCCAGGAATCCGCGTTTCTGCGCCGTGACCATAATCATGTCTCCGCGCATCCGCGCACCCTCTTCAAACCCATAGGGGCGCACCAGCACGATGCCCTGCTCGTGCAACGGGGTGCTCGTCGTCGCGCTCGGCCAGCAGCGGGCGATCACGCGCGGCACGGGGTTGAAGAATTGCTGCTCCCACGCGCGGTTGAGCCTGCCCGCCACAATCTGCGTCTGCGCGCCGGGCAGGCTGATACTGTTCGCATTGGCGAGGGTGATCCACGCACCCAGCTCCAGCGTCCTGCCATCGGGGTTGAGCGTTGCGGTATAATCCGCCGCCCAGTCAAAATGCTCGGCCAGATAAGTGAGCGTGATGGTGGCGGTGATGGCGCGCGTGCTGCGGGTGAGCACGGAGAGCGTCGGCTGCGCCGACAGGCCACTCGGCACGCGCGCGAAGGTGAAGGTCTCTGGCATACCGGAACATTGCAGCGCCTGTATCCCTTGCGCGGTCTGGAACACGACACCGTCCTCGCTCGCGGAGCGCACGGTAGCGGGGATGGCTTGGACCTTGCCGGTTTTGCGGTTGGTGATGCGTAGCGTCACATCGCTGCCAATCGCCGCGTGCATCAGCGCGGAGGGCGAAAGCAGCGCGGCGTCGCGGTTCTTCTCGATTACACCGCTCGGCAGGCCGGTCACAATCGCGCTTTCGGGGATGATGCCATCAACCACGCCCTCAAACCGCAGCTTCGATTCGCCCGCGGGCAGGTGCACGGTGCGCGTCTCCTTAATCAGCGCAAACCCCCCAAGATTGCCCAAATCAAGGCTGCCGCCATTGCGCCACGGCGCGCGATAGACGGTGACGGAAAGCTTCTGCGGGGCCGACGCGGCAACATCATCGGCGAAGGTGGGAGCGCCTATACACAGCACCATCAGGGCGAGCAGGCGCCGCATGACGCTGCTCAGTATTTACTGTCGAAGGTGGCGGTCACATCAGCCTTGCCGTTGGCGGGCACCGGCACATCCCATTCGGCGGAATCAGCGCTGCGGCGGTGCGAGGCCAGACTCTCGCTCTCGATCATCGTATCGCCCCACAGTCCGTCCTGGATGAGGTGCACCGTCACCGGCTTGGGCAGTGCGTTGGTGAAATGGTAACTCATTGTCGTACGCCAGTTATAATCGAAATGCCCCCCGACGCGCGTGCGGCTGTCCACGGTGGATTTCACCTTCACGTCAAACGCATCGCCGGTGGAGATACTCAGCGTTGAACCCATCGGGGTATGGCCGATGGCGTGCTCGCCGATGAACTGCGGCGCACCCTGTTTGTCGCGGATGTAAAAGCGCACGACGCCAGCGGGAAGCTGATCGCCCAGCCCGCCTTTCGCGGAATTACTGAAGCTGTAGACGGTCGAGGCGCTCTGCGGATTGTCCATTGATTGCATCCAGCCCAAGCGGAACTCATAGCCATGTTGAGCGGGCGCGTTATGGACGTCAAGGAAGCTGACCTGCTTGGTCTGCTGGTTGGCGATGGTGGTGCGCTCACCCAGCGGATAGAGATAATAATCACCGAGCCGCGCGCGGGTGCCACTCTCGGTGCCCGCCTGTTGCAGCGTGTCGTCACCTTCATTGCCGCCGCCATTATACTGGCCCAGAATCTGCGGATTGCCGGCGACGAGCATGGTATCAGCGTTGGTGTATGTTGTGCCGGAATTGTTGGTCAAGGTCACCCAGCCCTGCACATCTATGCTGCTCGTATTTTCATCGAACAGTGCGACATAATCGGCGCGCCAGCCGAGGCCGGGTGTGAGGTAACGCAGCGTCGCGGGCCGCGTGCCCGCCTTGGCATCGACGGTCACCGAGAGCGTTGGCTCGGCGCGCAGATTGTCGGGGATCTTGTCGAAGATGACGCGCACCGGCATCCCGTCATCGCGCAGCACCTCGATCCGGTTACCGATTTTGAGCACAACACCATCATTGACGCTCAGCACCTCCGCCTGCTCGCGCGTTTCCGCACCCGTGCCGGGGATGGTGCGCACGATGGTGACAACATGCCCCACGGCCTTTTGCATCATCTTGCCCGGCGAGAGCAGATCATAATCGAAATTCTGCTCGATGATGCTCATGTCGGTTGCGCTCAGAGTTGCGGTTTCGGGCCGGATTTGCGCGGAGACATTCTTGAACTCGATCCGCTGGCGTCCGCCCTTGAAATCTATATCGCGGCTGTCCTGCACCAGCGCCTGATTATTGGCGTAAATGGTGATCGCGATATTCGGCTCGGCTCTTAGCGGCGCGGCAAGTGCCCCCACCAGCAGCATCAGACGGATATTGGCCATTTCAAGTCTCCCCTTGCAAGCTGTAAACTTTGCGCGGGCAAGATGAATGGGCATTGAATGACTCGACTTAAAGTCTTCGCGCGCTAAAAGACGCTGATGGACAGAATACTCATTCGCGGCGGCAAGACGCTCAACGGCAAAATCCAGATTTCGGGCGCGAAGAATGCAGCACTCACGCTGATGCCCTGCGCGATCCTGACCGACGAACCGTTGACATTGCGCAACCTGCCCCGCTTGGCGGATGTTGATAGCTTCGGCCACCTGCTCAACGAGTTCGGCGTTTCGACGATGACCGAGGGCACGCGCCCCGATGAGTTTGGCCGGGTGATGACACTGCGCGCCAACCGCATCACCTCAACCACCGCACCGTATGATATTGTCCGCAAGATGCGTGCGTCGATCCTCGTGCTCGGGCCACTGCTGGCGCGGCGCGGCACCGCAACCGTCTCGCTGCCCGGAGGCTGCGCGATCGGCAACCGCCCGATTGACCTGCATTTGAAGGCGCTCGAAGCGTTCGGCGCGGAAATTGAAATCGCGTCCGGCTATGTCAAGGCGAGCGCGCCGGGCGGCAAGCTCCCGGGGGGCAAATACAGTTTTCCCGTCGTGTCGGTAGGGGCCACCGAGAATGCGCTGATGGCGGCTGTGTTGAGCAGCGGCGTCTGCACGCTGGAGAATGCGGCGCGCGAGCCGGAGATTGTCGATCTGTGCAACTGCCTGGTCGCGATGGGCGCAGATATAGAGGGGATCGGCAGCGAAACGCTGATCGTGCATGGCAAAATGCGGCTGCACGGCGCAACCTATGCCGTCATGCCCGACCGGATCGAGGCGGGGTCTTATGCCTGTGCCGCTGCCATCACGGGTGGCGAGGTCGAACTGGTCGGCGCGCGCGCATCAGAGATGACCGCCACGCTCGCCGCGCTGGACGAGGCGGGCATCCATATCAGCGAAGGGCGGCGCAGCGTCAGCATCAAGGCCAATGGCGCGCTCAAGCCACTCACCCTCTCGACCGCGCCCTATCCCGGCCTCGCCACGGACATGCAGGCGCAGCTTATGGCGATGCTGTGCGTGGCCGAGGGTGCGAGCGTGCTCACTGAAACGATTTTTGAGAACCGCTATATGCACGTGCCCGAGCTGGCGCGCATGGGTGCGGACATCACCGTGACCGGGCGCTCTGCAGTGGTGCGCGGTGTGAGGCAGCTCAATGGCGCGCCGGTGATGGCGACAGATCTGCGTGCTTCGATGTCGCTCATCATCGCCGGGTTGGCGGCGCAGGGCGAAACGCAGGTCAACCGTGTTTATCATCTTGATCGCGGCTATGAACGGCTGGAGGAAAAACTCTCCGCCGTCGGGGCTGATATTGAGCGCGTGGGGGATGGGTAAGTGCGCTCAGCGCCCGCGCGCGCGAAGCTGAGCATTCACGCAGGTGGCGCGATCAGTATCACGGCCATCAGGCAAGCGCGTATCTATATAGCGCACCACTGGTTCACGCCCAGCTGAAGGGGGGTAGAGATAGGCATCAAGCACGCAGCCCCCCGAAACAAATTGCAGGCGGCGGCCATTGGCCTCGCGCAGATCCTGCGCGGGACGTCCCAGACGATCCGTCAAAAAATCGGCATCATGCCCCATGATTGTATCGAGCCCGCCCAGCGCGCCCGCGCGCGGCGGCGCAGGCAGTTGCGGCAGCGAAGGCCCTTCCTCAGGCGGGGTGCCGGCGCATCCTGCCAGCAAGGCGGAGGGCATCAAAGCCACGAATAAGCGCTTGACCGTCATCCGTTCTGCCTTAAGCGGGCGCTCCCGGCACGACAAGGCTTCACGTCAAGCACTTTGCCCGCTACGGGGCGAGCCGTTCATCTTTAAGGACAGGTTTTAGGATAAGTTATGACCGAACCCCGTTTTGATATTGTGGCCGTGGGCAATGCACTGGTGGATGTAATTGCCCATGCCGATGATGCATTTCTGAAGCGTCAAGGCCTGCACAAGGGCGCAATGCAGCTTATTGATGCCGGCCATGCGGTCAAACTCTATGGTGCGATGGGGCCGGGGGTTGAAACCAGCGGCGGCTCGGCAGCCAATACACTGGCGGGGATGGCGATGCTGGGCTGTAAATGCGCGCATATCGGACAGGTCGCGGATGATGAACTGGGCCGCGTGTTCGCGCATGATCTCAAGAGCGTGGGGGTTGAATTTCAAAATGCGGGTCGCGCCAACCTCGATCCGACCGGGCGCTGCCTGATTGTCGTGACGCCCGATGGCCAACGTACGATGAACACGCTTCTCGGCGCTTCTGCGCAACTGCGGCCAGAGGACATCGATCATGATCTGATCCGCGCCGGGGCGCTGTTGTATCTGGAGGGGTATCAATGGGATGCATCCGGCCCCCGCTCCGCCATGCGCGCGGCGATCGATACGGCGCGGGCGGCGGGGCGCAAGGTTGCGCTCACCCTGTCGGCCGAATTCTGTGTAAATGAACACCGCGCCGACTGGCTGGCGCTGATGCACGCCGGGCAGATCGACATCCTGTTCGGCAATGCCGAAGAGCTGCTCGCGCTGGCGGAAACGGATGATTATGAGGCGGCCGTCGCCAAAATCAGCCCGCTGGTGCCGTTGCTGGTGGCGACGCACGGCCCGCAGGGTGCGCGCGCGATAACGCGCGATGCCCGTGCTGAAGTCCCTGCCGCGCCGGTTGATCAGGTGCTCGACACAACCGGTGCGGGGGACTTATTTGCCGCCGGGTTCCTCACCGGGCAGGCGCGCGGGGCCGATTTGCGCACCTGCCTTGAGATGGGTGCAATCTGTGCGGCCGAGTGCATCAGCCATGTCGGCCCGCGCCCGCAGGTCGACCTGTCAAAATTGGTCGGCCCGCTGTTGCCCTAGCGGCCTACCAGCCCCGGTGCCAGCCACCGCGCCGATAGCCCCAGCGTCCACGCGGCCTGCCCCAGCCACCACGCGGTCCATAATAGCGCGCATACCAGCCATGATAGGGATAGGGCCGGTAGAGCCAGCGCCCGCCATAGAAATACCAGGGGCGGTACCAGGCTGGGGCAAGATAGGCATAGCCCGGTTCGTTCCAGTAGAAAGCGGGGGCACCACGGCGGATAACATAACCGGGCGGGCAGCCTGGGCTGGTTGCGCCGCCCGAGGCGGAAGCTATCGCCGCGCCGCCGCCCGCGCCCACCACGGCACCCACCGCCGCACCGCCCCCACGATCATGCCAGCCGCCAACGCGCGAGCCGATCAGCGCGCCAATCAGTCCACCGACAACCGCCCCGCCCACGACGTTGCCTTGTGACTTGACGCAATTTTGCGCGGCCCATTGCTCGGCATATTGGCCATAACGGCCATCCTGTGCCTGAATTTGCGCATAATTCGGATCAGCCTGATAGCCCGGCGGCGGTGGCGGCGGTTGCGAACCATCATAGCCCTGCGGGGCGTTATAGGCCGGTGGCGGCGCATTATCATTGGGGTTTAGCCCCTGATTCGGCTGGCCCTGATACGGATAAGGCTGACCCTGATATTGTCCCTGCGGGGGATATTGGCTCTGCTGCGGATATTGTCCCTGAGGGGGATAATTATTCGGGTAATTCTGCGCACTCACATTCGCCCCACATGCGCCAATCAGCGCTGCAGCCGAAGCAACAATGGCAAGGCTTGAACGGGCTCGATAAATCATCAGCTCATCTCCAAATTCACAAATTGCTCATCATTTTACGCGCGAAAGCTGTCATCCCTCTGCTGAACCCGTTGTGAATTGTCTGTAAAATATTGGTAATGTGTAGTTTACCGCGCTTATTGCTTTTTGAATATGCGCGCTTAAGAATTGTGCGTATCAAAACAAGGACTGATCCATTGCCCAAGCGCGTTCTCATCGTTGAGGATAATGAACTTAATCTGCGCCTGTTCTGCGATTTGCTCAGGGCGCATGATTATGAGACCGATGGCGTGAACGATTCGCGCGAGGCGCTGGCGCGCGCGCAGGTCTGGCGGCCCGATCTGCTGGTGATGGATATCCAGATGCCGCATGTTTCGGGGCTGGAGCTGATCGAGGCGGTACGCCGCGACACGGTGCTGCGCCGTATTCCGATCATGGCCGTTACCGCCTATGCGACGCCGGGCGATGAGGCGCGCGCTCGTGAGGCGGGGGCCGATTCATACGTCACCAAGCCGATCAGCCTGATGCGGTTTATCGAGAGTATCGCTGCCCTCGGCAAAATCGCCGATGGGCGGGCGGGGCTGGCGAGCGCCTGATATTTCAGGCGGCGTTCCACATTTCACGTTTGATCCGCCAAGCACGGTCTACACCACGATGCAGAACAAACAGCATCTTGCCGCCGCCATCAAACGGTGGCTTGCCATTGGCAAAGACCACATGCTGATGCTCTGTGCACCATTCGGAAGCCCAGTTGCCATGCACAGCAATATCCGTGCAGTGCAATTCAAAGCCTGTCATACGCGCACCCGACAAGCTGGCCATCACATCAGCCATGAATTTGGCAATAGCCGGCTTACGAATGATTGGCGGGGTTGATGGCAGCAGGCTAACGCCATCTTCTTCCCACAATGCCAAGGTTGCCGGATTGTCCATATTCCGGGTCGCGTCGCTGAGCGCTGCATTGAACGCCACAATCCCGGCATGTGTATCCTGTGCGGGTGCTGCTGGAGCGCCCACCACCATGCAGATCAGCAATACCGAGTGAATTGCGCGCGCCATCTAGCGCAAATCCCCGCAAGCGCGCTGGATGCGGGTGCAGGCTTCGGTGAGGATTACCTCGCTCGTTGCATAGGAGATGCGGAACGCCGGCTCCAGGCCGAACGCGCCGCCATGCACTGCCGCGACCTGCGCGCTATCGAGGAAATAATCGATCAGCGCGGCGTCATTGGTGATGACCTTGCCGTCCGGCGTTGTCTTCCCGATCAGGCCCGAGACATCGGGGTAGACATAGAAGGCCCCTTCCGGCGTCGGGCAGTGCATCCCGTTGACCTGGTTGAGCATCGAAATGACCAGATCGCGCCGCGATTTGAACGCGGCGTTGCGCTCCACCAGAAAGCTCTGATCGCCATTGAGCGCCGCTGTCGCTGCCGCCTGCGCAATCGAGCACGGGTTGCTGGTCGATTGCGATTGCAGCTTGGCCATTGCCTTGATGAGCCAGGCCGGACCGCCCGCAAAACCAATCCGCCAACCGGTCATGCTATACGCCTTGGAGCAGCCATTCACGGTTAGTACCCGCTCGTACAGGTCCGGGCAGACCTGCGCGATGGTGGTGAATGTGAAGCCATCATAGACGATATGCTCATACATATCGTCGGCCATCACCCAGACATGGGGGTGGCGGCGCAGCACCTCACCGAGCGCATTCAACTCGGCCTCGGTATAGGCGCCACCGGTCGGGTTGGAGGGCGAATTGAGCAGCAGCCATTTGGTGCGTGGCGTGATCGCCGCTTCAAGCTGCTCCGCGCTGATTTTATAATTCTGTGCAGCGGAGGCCTTCACGATCACCGGCGTCCCGCCCGCGAAATTGACAATATCGGGATAGCTTACCCAATAAGGCGCGGGGATAATGACCTCATCGCCCGGATTGACGGTGGCAACCAGCGCGTTGAACAGGGTGTGCTTCCCGCCGACATTGACGCTGATCTGCGCTGGCGCATAATCAAGGCCATTGTCGCGCTTGAACTTGGCGGCGATGGCGGCTTTGAGCTCCGCCGTGCCATCAACATTGGTGTATTTGGTCTGGCCGTTGCGGATCGCTTCGATCGCGGCCTCTTTCACGAAATCGGGGGTGTCAAAGTCCGGCTCGCCAGCAGAAAGCCCGATGACATCGACGCCCTTGGCCTTGAGCTCAAGCACGCGGCTGGTCATGGCGAGCGTGGCGGAGGGCTGGATGCGGTTCAGGGCAAGCGAAGGGCCAAAGGCGGCGGACATAATCACCTCAATTTAGAGTGGAATAGTGGACTTATAACGATTTGAGCCGCGCTGGCAACAGCCCACGCAGCGCATTACCGATGAAAAAGCCTTGCGATAAATCCTCCACCCGCAAATCACCCTCTCTCGCCTCGCCGCGTTCGATAAGCGCGGCGCGGAACACGCCAGGAAGCATGCCGCGACTGAGCGGCGGGGTGAGCAATACGCCATTGCGCGCAACGAAAATGTTCGAGAAGCTGCCCTCGGTGAGAAAGCCTTTGGGGTCGGTGAAGATCATCTCAAACGCGCCACATGCCCGCCGCGCATCGTCATAAAAGCCCCGGTCGCTGGTTTTGTGGGCGAGGCGTACATCATCGCTGCGTACCGGGAGTGGCGCAATCGCCAAATCCACCACACCCATAGGCGTCTCCGGCATCGGGCCAATCTCGATACTGACCGCGCCCGATTTACCCAGCCGCAGCCGCAATCGCCGCAGGCCCGCATGGCGGATCGTAGCGGCCTGGAGCGCGTTACGCACATCATGGCGGTTGAACGGAAAGCCGAACTGCGCAGCGGACGCCTTCATACGTGCGAGATGCCCCTCCAGTAGGGTGATCCCTGCGTCGGGATCAAAGCGCATCGTCTCGATCAGGTCGAACGCAACCGGCGACATAACAAACGCGCCCTTCACAGCGCATTCTGCCCATTCGTCGCTTTCCATCGAATCTGCCACTATCCCTGATCCCAAACCCAAAACGGCCTTGTTGGCCCCGTTTTGCAGCGCCAGCGTGCGAATGGCAACATTGAACACCGCATCGCCATTCGCATCAATCCTCCCGATGCTGCCGGTGTAGGCGCCGCGCGCGGTGCGTTCCACCTCCGCAATCACTTCCATCGCCCGTATTTTTGGCGCGCCGGTGACCGAGCCGCAGGGGAACAGCGTCCTGAGCACATCGGTCGCAGAGAGGTCTGCACGCAACCGCGCGGCAACCGTCGAGGTCATCTGATGGACGTGGCGGTATGTTTCGACATCAAACAGCGCGGGCACTTTGACCGATCCCGCCTCCGCCACGCGTGACAGATCGTTGCGGAGCAGATCAACGATCATCAGATTTTCGGCGCGCTGCTTGGGATCATCAAGCAGGGCCTCGATTTCCGAGGCGTCGTCGCCAGTCCGCGCCGCCGTGCCCTTCATCGGCTTGGCGATGAGCTTGCCATTGTGGAGCGTGAAAAACAGTTCGGGTGAAGCCGAAAGCAGCCAGTTGCTGCCAGTAAAAATAATCCCGCCATAGGGCGCATTTGCCCTCATGCGCAGCCCCGCATAGAGGCTGAGCGGATGACCCGCACAGGCGACATCTGCCGGATAGGTGAGGTTGGCCTGATAAATATCCCCCGCCTCAATTAACACCTGCACGCGCGCGAAGGCTTGCGTATAGTCAGCGCGCGTAATGTGTGGCTCCGGCACGCCCAGCCAGCCCGATTGTGGCTGCGGGAGCAGGGCGGGCACGTCCTCCGGCGCAATTTCGTCATAACGATCAAACTGCCCGAACCAGAGCAGCGGATCTGCGTTCCCATATGCTTTGCCTGCCAGTTTCGGCTCAAGTGCATAACCGGCCTCGAAGGTGATGAACCCCGCCGCATGCAGCCCGCGCGCCTGCGCATCGGCCACTTCCGCCAGTGCATCTTCCACGTCCTCCGCACTATCCGCCTGCACCACAGACACCGGATCACGATACAGTCTTGCCGGTGCAGCGCCTGCGGCGCGTGCATCATCGAGCAGCACAAAGGGCGCGTTGTCGGGAAGATGAGCCATAAGCGGCGCGCTATAGGGCGATCCGCACCACCTTGCCAGTGCGTGCGCGCTGGGGCATGGCCGTGCCATGCCTCAAAACGAAACTCCCCTCAAAGCCGTCATCATCCCGGTCACTACGTTCCAGCAGAACTGTACATTGCTGTGGTGCACGCAAACGATGCGTGGTGCGTTCTGCGATCCCGGTGGCGATCTTGATAAATTGAAGGCGGCGGCGCAGCAGCATGGCGTCACCATCGAGAAACTGATCGTCACGCATGGCCATGCCGATCATTGCGGGCAGGCGGGGGTGCTGGCGCAGGAGCTTGGCGTGCCGATCGAAGGGCCACAGCGCGAGGATGCGTTCTGGATCGGCCAGCATGAGGATGCCGGGCGGCGCTACGGCTTTCCCGCCAAGACTTTTGTGCCCGATCGCTGGCTGGAGGATGGTGATAAGGTAACAGTCGGCAATCTCACATTCAGTGTGTCTCATTGCCCCGGCCA
>JAGWQR010000110.1 GCA_028869975.1 Alphaproteobacteria bacterium
GCGCCGAGGAGCGGGAGACGGCGCGCTACGAACGCGCCGCCAAACGCTACGCTGATGCAGCAGTCAAGAATGAGGTCTCGCTCGCCTGGCTCAATATCGGCCAGTCGTTCATCACCAATGCCGGGATGATGGCCGCCTTGGCCTATACCGTTTGGCGCTGGTCGCGCGGGCTGGCTTCGCCCGGCGATGTCGTGTTCGTGCAGACCTTGCTCTCGCAGCTTTTCCGCCCGCTCGACATGCTGGGCATGGTGTACCGCACGCTGCGCCAAGGGCTGATCGACATGCAGGCGATGTTCGATCTGATCGATATGCCTGCCGAAGTCGCCGATGTGCCGCACGCCCCGGTGCTGCGTGTGAGCGATGGCGCAATCCTGTTTGAAGATGTGCAGTTCGGCTATGATGCGAAGCGACCAATCCTCAAAGGCATCAGCTTTGCGGTGCCACCAGGGGGCAAGCTCGCGATTGTCGGGCCGTCGGGCGCTGGCAAATCCACCATCGCGCGGTTGATGTTCCGCTTTTATGATGTTTCGGGTGGGCGTATCCTGATCGACGGGCAGGATATTGCGCTGGTCAGCCAGGCGAGCTTGCGCGCAGCGATCGGGATTGTGCCGCAGGATACGGTGCTGTTCAACGACACGATTGGCTACAATATCGCCTATGGACGCGAGGGCGCGGGCGAGCGCGAGGTGGCGGCGGCAGCACGCGGGGCCGCCATCGCCGACTTCATTGCCACATTACCTGAAAGCTATGCCACGCGGGTCGGTGAGCGCGGGCTCAAGCTCTCCGGCGGCGAAAAGCAGCGGGTGGCGATTGCGCGCACGCTGGTGAAAGACCCGCCGATTCTGATTCTTGACGAAGCAACCTCGGCGCTCGACAGCAAGACCGAGGCCGATATTCAGGCGACACTGGGCGAGGTGTCGGCGCGGCGCACCACACTCATCATTGCGCACCGCCTCTCCACCATCGTAGACGCGAATGAAATTATCGTGCTGGACGATGGTAAAATTGCCGAGCGCGGCAGCCACGCCCAATTATTGGAGCGAAATGGGCTTTACGCCGCGATGTGGATGCGGCAAGCAGCGGAGATTGAGGATCCGTCGAATGAGCTTTATCCTGATTGATGAAAATTTCAGCGTCTCCCCGCAGATTGATGTCGCGGATGTGCAGCAGGCCGCCGCCGAGGGCTACAAGCTGATTATCAATAACCGGCCCGATAATGAGGTCGCGCGCCAGCCGCTCAATGCCGAACTGGAACAAATCGCGCAGGAACTCGGCCTGGCCTATAAATCCATCCCAATCACCCCGCCAGACTTTCTGCCCCACGAAATTGAAGCCATGGCAGAGACGCTGCGCACCGCGCCGGGGCGTGTGCTCGCCTTTTGCCGCTCGGGCACGCGTTCAACCCTGCTCTGGGCGCTGGCCCGCCGCACGATGGGAGACAGCGCCGAGACACTGGATGCCAAGGCCCTCGCCGCAGGCTATGATCTGACATCGATCCATGGCCGCCTGGCCTGAACGCCTTTCACAGGCATAGGCTAGCCCGCGATGGGCGCTGAATCCGATTTCATCGACGCACTGCGTGCCCGCGCCACGCACCCTTCTGCACGCGGGCTGTCCGATGACGCCGCGCTGTTCGCGGGGCATGTCATCACCCACGACATGCTGGTGGAAGGGGTGCATTATCTCAGCAGCGATCCGCCTGCAGATGTGGCGTGGAAGCTTCTCGCGGTCAATCTATCCGATCTGGCCGCGAAGGGGGCAGCGCCATCCGCCGCGCTGCTGGGCTACACGCTGGGCGCGCCGGCCTGGGATATGCGCTTTGCCGAAGGGCTGCACGCCGCACTGGCGCATTTCGGCGTGACGTTGATCGGTGGCGATACCGTGCGCACCACCATGGGGGCGCCACGCAGTCTGGGCATGACGCTGATCGGGCGCGCAGGGCCGCGCACTCCGGACCGGGCCGGCGCAAGGCCTGGCGACTGCATCTATGTCACCAGCACGCTTGGAGATGCCGGGCTGGGGCTGAAGGCACTGCGCGCGGGTATCGACGCCCCGGCACTCATCATCGCCTATCGCCGGCCAACGCCGCAATGCACGGCCGGAGTTGCGCTTGCGCCACATGTCTCCGCCATGATGGATGTTTCCGACGGGCTGCTGATCGACTCCATTCGGCTGGCCGCGACCAGCGGGGTGCGGATCAGCATCGCGCTTGATGCTTTACCGCTTTCAGCTGCGGCGCGCGCGTTTGCGGGGGATGATCTGGCGGCCCGCATGTCGGCCGCGACCGCCGGCGATGATTACCAGCTCTTATTTTCCATGGCAGAGAAGCCGCCGCCCCTGCCCTGCCCGGTGACCTGCATAGGCTCGGTTGCGGCGGGTGCAGGCCTTACCCTCGCGTATGACGGCAGACCTGTCGCCCTGCCCGAACATCTCGGCTGGGAACATTAATTCTGCCCCGCAGTATCATCAATGAGCAGTAACTCCTTGCGGATATGAATGGCACGGGTGGCGATGCGCACCTCCATCATGAACAAAATCAGCCCGATGATGAGCAGCCCCATCGCCAGAATGAACATAAGCGCAATCACATCGCCAAGTGGAAACCCGACCAGCCGCGCGATGAACAGCACGGCCACCACCGCACACACGATGATTGCACTGGCCACAATCAGGAAAATCGAATCGATCGCCAGCTTGATCCGCCGGTCGAGCATACGCAATTCATCGCTGATGGCTGCACGCTCGGCCGGGGATGCCGCCTTATAAGCCTCGCCCAGGCTGCGTGACCGATCAACTACCCGCGCCAGACGCGCACTCATCACATTGAGCAGGGCCGCTACCGCACTCAGCAGAAACGCCGGGGTAATTGCAAGTTGCAGCGTCTGCACCACATGCGACAGGCTCCCGACATCGGGTATGAATTGGACGAAACCGTCTATATCTCTCATAAACCTGTCCTGAACGGCGTAAAGTTGGTGCCTTCGTCATAGACATCCAGCCCCTCGGCGCGTTTGAGAAAACCAACCACACCATAAGTGAGCGGGGTCAGCAGCACCTCCCAGATCACCTTGAGCGTCCAGTTGGCGATGGCAATCTGCCCGACAAGCGCGTGCGTGAATCCCGGTGCATCCCAGAAGGCGAGCGGATAGAAGATTATGCTGTCCACCGCCTGCCCGCATACCGTCGAACCAATGGTGCGCGTCCACAACCATTTCCCCTGGGTGAGCAGCTTGAGCTGCGCCAGCACGAAGCAGTTGACAAAATCTCCGGCCCAGAAGGCCAGCAGCGATGCAAGCGCAATCCGCCATTCCTGCCCGAACACCGTCTCATACGCGGCCTGATTGCTCCAGCCTTTCGCCGGCGGCAGCGCCACGACCACGCTAGCCATGAACACCATGAACGCCAACCCGGTAAAGCCGGCCCAGATGCAGCGCCGTGCCCGCGCATAGCCATAGACCTCAGTCAATACATCACCGAGCAGATAGCCGAGCGGGAAGAACATGACGCCGGCCCCGAATTTGAGTTCACCATAGAGCGGTAATGTCACCATCGCTGATTTCGATGCGCCAATCACATTCGAGAGCACCAGAATCAGCACCGAAGCTGCCATCACGAAATCAAAATACTTCAGGGGCCGGCCATGCAGACTGTTGGCCACAACATGCGGCAATTGGTGCGGTGGAGCTTCGATGTTCATAGCACTTCATATCCTGCTTTCCATGATGCGCAAATAGGGCTAACGCGCGTGCAGACAAATCATGCGCCCGTAGCTCAGCTGGATAGAGCGCGAGACTTCTAATCTTGAGGCCGCAGGTTCGACTCCTGCCGGGCGCGCCATTAAGATATTGATAATAATATGATTTTGAGATGTCCGATGCATAATCTCTTCATAAAGTGCATAATAACAGTCACATAGCAGTCACCGAAGCGCGGTTGCCTGCCGCGTCGGTCAGCGCCACGATCGAGCCCTGCCAGTTGCGGTGCAAACATGAGGGGGCACTCAGATCGGCAGGGCGGTAATGCGAGATCCACTTGCGAGCTTTAGACGCTCAAGTGTCCAGCACAAAATGGTTACAAGTCCAACGCCAATCCATACCGCAAGCGAAACCCAGGCGAGCAATTTGATATGGCCCCTGTCGGTTGCTACGCCTCCGCAGCGTCAGGACGCAGCAAGGGTCGCCTAAAAGCCATCGTCAGCGCGAAGGCCACCAGAATGAGAGCCATCTTTGCGGTCTGGATTTGGGCCATGTTGAAGTGCGTGGGCACCCGATCAAATAACGCGCTGTCGTGCAGCACAATGTCTTGGGGACTGGCGCAGTTATAGATCATCTCGATCCGGCGAAAACCGGTGGCGGCGGTGACGGCATGGGGCGAGACGGCGAGCGGGCAGGCCTTGCCTTGCGCTGTCGCGCCAAGTCTCGGAAAGAGATAGGCGATCAGCGCATTGTCATCAAGCAATGGCCCGTTGGGGTTGAGCCGTTTGACCTCAATGTCCGTCATGCTGAAGGTGAGATGCACGAGGCTGCCATCAACCGCCCAGGTCGAGTGCGACTCGCTGCGCGTGTGGGCGTAGAGCGGCGTAACCCATGCACAAAGAAGCGCAAGGAGGAGGAGCAGGCGCGTCATTTCGGATCGTCTGCAACCTCAATATCGGCGCGACCTTTCAGGAAGCGCTCATCGCCCTAGCACGCGTCATGCACGCTACATAGGTGCCTTAAATCGGGAAATGCCCCGGCATTGTCTCCACTGTGATCCAGCGGGTTTCGGTGAAAGCGTCGATGCCTTGCCGACCGCCGAAGCGGCCATAGCCC
>JAGWQR010000111.1 GCA_028869975.1 Alphaproteobacteria bacterium
CGGTGACACGCAGCACAATCTTGCCATCATCGAGCAGCAGCCTTGCCCCCACCTTCAGCGCTGCAAAAATTTCAGGATGCGGCAGGCAAACACGGCTGGCATCGCCCAGCGTCTTGTCCTGATCGAGGCGAAATGTTGCACCGGTCGCGAGATCAACGCCATCACCTACAAATTGCCCGACACGCAGCTTCGGCCCCTGTAAATCCGCCAAAACCGTGGTGGGCCGCTTCAGCTTCTCCTCAAGCCCCCGAATGGCCGCGATACGTGCGGCCTGATCCGCCTGTGTGCCATGGCTCATATTGACGCGAAAGGCGTCCGCCCCTGCGCGATAGAGTTTCTCGATCATCTCGGGCGATGAACTGGCCGGACCAAGCGTCGCAAGGATGCGAACATTGCGGGTGCGGCGCGGGCGGTGAGCGGTCATGCTGATCCTCATATTAGACAGGTGTTTCGCCTAGACGATAATTCGCACACATTAAAGGTCAGGCGTGCTTATGTTTGAACCGTGTCCGAAGTTGTGAGCGCCGCCACCAGATCGCGCACCTTCTTCTGGCGCCATTGCGGCAACGGCGCGACCAGCCAATAACCTCGTGCAGCCGGTGTGGGCGCACCATGCGCCGCAAGTCGCCCGGCGACTATATCCGCCTGTGCCAGCAGCGCGGGCACGTTCGTCTGCCCCATGCCCGCGATGGCGGCGTCAATCGCCAGCCCGGCATCGCCTACGCGCAGCGCGGAGTCTTCAACCTCCGGCCCGCCCGCCCAGCGAATGGCGGGGCCGGTACCGAGCGTCACCATCAGCCCCTCGCCCAGCGCAACACCTTCAAGCTCGCCGGGGCCAGGCGCATAGATCACCGCCAGATCAAGATTGGCCTGGGTGAAATCGGGCGGATCATATCCTGACATCAGATCAAACCGGATTTCCGGGTGGGCTTTTGCATAAGAGGCCAGCCTCGCACTCAGCCATTTAGCGGTGAAATCGCGCGGCGCGGCAAGCGCGATCCGGTGCGAGGACTGACCCGCCCGCATGGCGCGCACCGCCTCCTCAAAATGCAGAAAGCCCGCGCGCAATGCTTCCAGCCCGGCCTCACCCTCATGCGTCAGTTCCAGCCCTTTCGAGGTGCGCCGGAACAGCACCACTCCGAGCATATCTTCCAGCGCTCTAATCTGCTGACCGACGGCGGCGGGCGTGACCGCCAGCTCATCGGCCGCACGGGTGAAACTCAGATGCCGCGCCGCAGCGTCGAACACCCGCAAACCATTCAAAGGCAGATGGCTGCGCCTCACCCCTTCACGACCGGGGCGGTGAGTGCAAAGTGCGGGATGTCCGCCTCAAAACTCACACCATCGGCACGGATCATCTGGTAGCTGCCCTCCATGCTTCCATTGCAGGTGGAAAGCGGGCAGCCCGACACATAATCATAGCTCTCGCCTGGTGCGATCACCGGCTTCATGCCCACCACGCCCTCGCCATCGACAATATGCAC
>JAGWQR010000112.1 GCA_028869975.1 Alphaproteobacteria bacterium
GGCCGTGCATGTGCCGCTATCACTCGAGGCGCAGCTCGAAGCGCGCGTGCTGATGATGTCGACCAACAACATCCTCTCGCCCGCCAATGGCAAGCCGATCATCGTGCCGTCGCAGGATATGGTGCTCGGGCTTTACTATCTCTCGATGCTGAAAGAGGGTGAGCCGGGCGAGGGCATGTTGCTTTCGGACATGACCGAGGTGCATCAGGCACTCGATGCTGGCGCGGTGACGCTGCACACCAAGATTACCGCGCGCGTGCCACAAACCGATGAGGCGGGCGCGGAATATCTCAAACGGTTTGAAACAACGCCGGGCCGGATGCTGATTGGCGAGTGCCTGCCCAAATCGCACAAGGTGCCGTTCGACATCATCAACCGCCTGCTGACCAAGAAGGAAATTGGCGATGTGATCGATCAGGTCTATCGGCACACCGGCCAGAAGGACACGGTGCTGTTCGCCGACGCGATCATGGCCTTGGGCTTCCGTCATGCCTTCAAGGCGGGGATCAGCTTTGGCAAGGATGACATGATTATCCCGGGTGCCAAGGAGAAGCTGGTTGAGGAAACCCGCGTTGTTGTGCGCGATTTCGAGCAGCAATATCAGGATGGTCTCATCACCCAGCAGGAAAAGTATAACAAGGTGATCGACGCATGGTCGGGCTGCGGTGACCGGGTGGCGGGCGAGATGATGAAAGAAATTTCGACTGTCAAGAAGGGTGACGATGGCCGCGAAAAGCCGATCAACTCGATCTATATGATGGCTCATTCAGGTGCCCGCGGTAGCCAGGCGCAGATCAAGCAGTTGGCGGGGATGCGCGGGCTGATGGCCAAGCCGAGTGGAGAAATCATCGAAACGCCGATCATCTCGAACTTCAAAGAGGGGCTGACCGTGCTTGAGTATTTCAACTCGACGCACGGCGCGCGCAAAGGCCTCGCGGATACGGCGCTCAAGACCGCGAACTCGGGCTATCTCACCCGCCGTCTGGTTGATGTGAGCCAGGATTGCGTCGTTTCCGAGGATGATTGCGGCACCGAGCGGGCGCTCGAAATGCGCGCGATCGTGCAAGGCGGTTCGGTCATCGCATCACTAGCAGAGCGCGTGCTGGGCCGCACCACCGCCGAGGATATTGTCGATTCCAAAACCGGCGAGGTCGTGATCGAAACCGGGCGGCTGCTCGATGAGGCCGATGTCGCGCTGATTGAGAAGATCGGCACACAAACGGTCAAAATCCGCTCGCCGCTCGTCTGCGAAACCCGCATGGGTGTGTGCGCCAAATGCTATGGGCGCGATCTGGCGCGGGGCACCCCGGTCAATATCGGTGAGGCGGTCGGTGTCATCGCCGCGCAATCGATCGGCGAGCCTGGCACGCAGCTCACCATGCGTACCTTCCATATCGGTGGCGCGGCCCAGCTCAACGAGCAGTCGAGCTATGAGGCGATCAGCGATGGCAGCCTCGAATATCGCGATCTGCGCACGATCAAGGATCGGGCGGGCCGCACTGTCTCACTCTCGCGTCAAGGCGAGATTGCGGTGATGGATTCTGAAGGGCGTGAGCGCGCAACGCATCGCTTGCCCTATGGCGCTACGGTGCTGTTCGCGGACAAGGCCAAGGTCAAGAAGGGCGACCGGATTGCCGAGTGGGATCCGTTCACCATGCCTGTGATTACAGAAAATCCGGGTGTCGTGAAGTATCAGGATCTGGTGGAAGGCCAGACGCTGGCCGAGCAGGTTGATGAAGCAACCGGTATCGCGCAGAAAGTCGTTATCGAGTTTCGTCCTGGTCGCTCGAAGGTTGATCTGCGCCCGCGCCTCACGCTGCTCGATGAGCAGTCGGGGGAGGCGGGCCGCTACATGCTTGCGGTTGGCACGATGCTCTCGGTTGAAGATGGTGCGACGGTTCAGGCCGGCGATGTTCTCGCCCGTGTCGCGCGTGAGGCCGCAAAAACCCGTGACATCACAGGCGGTCTGCCGCGTGTTGCCGAGCTGTTCGAGGCGCGCAAACCCAAGGAAAATGCGATCATTGCCAAGGTTTCCGGGCGCGTCGTGTTCGGCAAAGATTACAAGGCCAAGCGCAAGATCGGCATCCAGCCCGAGGATGGCGGCGAGCTGGTCGAATATCTGGTGCCGAAATCCAAGGTGATCGACGTGCAGGAGGGCGATTATGTCAAGCGCGGTGACAATCTGGTGTCGGGTTCACCCGATCCGCATGATATTCTTGAGGTGCTCGGCATCGAGCCGCTCGCCGAATATATTGTGGCGGAAATCCAGGAAGTCTACCGGTTGCAGGGCGTGAAGATCAACGACAAGCATATCGAAACGATCGTCCGCCAGATGCTGCAGAAGGTTGAGATTACGGCCGAGGGTGACACCACATTGCTGAAAGGCGAGCAGGTTGACCGCGAGGAAATGCTTGAGGTCAACGCCAAGGTGGAAGCTGAAGGCGGCCGCCCGGCAGAAGGCAAGCCGGTGCTGCTCGGCATCACCAAGGCGTCGCTCCAGACCCGCTCGTTCATTTCGGCGGCGTCGTTCCAGGAGACCACACGCGTGCTTACCCAGGCGGCTGTTGAGGGCAAGAAGGACACGCTCATGGGCCTTAAGGAGAATGTCATTGTCGGGCGCCTGATCCCGGCGGGCACGGGTGCCGGCATGAACCGGCTGCGCGTGGCGGCATCATCGCGCGATGCCGCGCTCCGGGTCCAGCAACGCGAATGGCAGGCGCAGCTTGAAGCCGTCTCGGCGCCCAAGCCGAAGGTGGTGAGCGTGGAATCGGCGAGCGCGCCGGTGTCAGACGCCGAATAACCGGCACACGGGGGCGGGCCTGCTGAGCAGACGCGCCCCCCGGATTTATTGCAGTCCTACGGATTTCCTAATGCACTGTGCGGGGGGCATCGTTCACGGATTCGTCTGTACCCTATTTGCTTTAGCCGATTGTCGGGGCCACGCCTAATGCGCCAGCGCCTTGACAATATCCTCGCACATTTTCTTCGCATCGGCGAGCAGCATCATCGTCTGATCCATGTAGAACACATCATTATCGACCCCGGCATAGCCGACCCCGCCCATCGAGCGCTTGATGAACATCACCGATTTGGCTTTGTCGACATCGAACACCGGCATCCCGTAAATCGGCGATGACTTGTCGGTTTTTGCGGCCGGATTGACCACATCATTCGCGCCGATGATGAACGCCACATCGGTCTGCGCGAATTCGGAATTAATGTCCTCCAGCTCGAACACCTCGTCATAGGGCACATTCGCTTCCGCCAGCAGCACATTCATATGCCCCGGCATTCGGCCTGCGACCGGGTGGATCGCGTATTTGACCTTGACACCCTGCTTTTTGAGTACGTCCGCCATCTCGCGCAGCGCGTGCTGCGCCTGCGCCACCGCCATGCCATAGCCGGGCACGATGATGACCTGCTCGGCCTGGGAGAGCAGGAAGGCGGCATCGTCGGCGCTGCCGCGCTTCCAGGGCCGGTCAACCTTCGCGGTATCGCCCGCGCTCGCCACCGCGCCAAACCCGCCCGCAATCACGCTGATGAAGCTGCGGTTCATCGCCTTGCACATGATGTAGCTCAGGATCGCGCCCGACGAGCCGACCAGCGCGCCCGTAATAATCATCGCGGTGTTTTGCAGCGTGA